>CAWVYB010000001.1:0-59081 GCA_963934215.1 uncultured Flavobacteriales bacterium
CATTCAATCGTATTCTACGCAGGCACTGGAGGAGATGGCGGAGCAATTGGTACGGCACGGTCAAGACGCATTGGTCGTTGGTCACAGCAATACGACAGGCGTGCTCGCGGGTCTCTTGGTTGGTGAAGAAATCGGGTCCTTCGATGAATCGATTTATAACCGTGTGTACCAGGTGGTCATTTCAAAAAATGACAAGCGGCTCCATGTCTTCCATACTGCCTTTGACTGCGCGGGACGTTAGCACATAAAAATCCCCGCAGCCGTCTCCGGTGCAGGGATTTTACAAGAACTCAACTTCGAGGCTGATCAGCAGCGGTGTTACACTTTGATTACTTTGAAGTTCTGTTCAAACGTCTGAGTGAAGCACTTGACGAAGTATGTGCCGGGAGCATAGCCACTGAGCGAAATCATCATTCGAGTTCCTCCATTTGGAATGCTACTTGTTTCGAGGACCCGGCCCAATCGATCCAACACTATGATTTGCAAAGGCTCATCCCAAGTGCCCGAAGACTCGATTTCAATACTGAATTGATCGCTTGTGGGGTTGGGGTAAATCTTGATCAAGGTGTCGTCGGCCACATCCTCATCAACAGTGACAACGCCGCTAGGGACAAGCAATCGTTCAAATTCATAAGCACACACACTGAGGTTGTCCGTTACGACGACATTGTATTCGCCGACGGGTAGATTCATAAATGTACCAGACGTTGCAAAGTTTTGTCCGCCATCAATGCTGTATTGGTATGAACTTTCTCCAGACAAAGCCGTGATCACAATCGAGCCGTCCGCAGTCAACACGGAATAGGGGTGAGTGACGTTGATTTCCAAATCTGTAAAGTCGCATACGTCTACAAAAATGGTTTCCATGTAGGTGCAGGTTCCGCTTTCGTTTTGAACAACGACATCGTACGCTCCTGCACTGAGGCCTTCGAATGTGTTAGCACTTCCGAATGACTGTCCGGCGTCGATGCTGTATTCAAAATTGTCCGCCGCAGTAAATGTCGTGATGGTGATGATTCCGTCATCCGCAGATGAAGATGAGGTGTGTTCAACATCGATGTCGGCCAAAATTTCACAGCCATTGTCCCCGGCGCAAAAAGACTCGACGGCTTCATTGTCAAAATCGCCATCGTTGGAAACGATGATTTCGCCTTCAGAATTCCACACTTGGAAATACCCCTGTCCGAAGCCACAGCACATGCCATCGCCATATGAATCAAATACATACAAGGTGAGACACGAGCTAGAACTGACACAGATTTCCTCTGTGTATTCGTCAGTATCTTCACCTAAGTCGCCTTCAGATACGATCTGTAATGATCCCACATCGATCATTTTCCAAGAAGTTTCACCGGGATAATTGTCCGCGAGGAAATAGAGCGTGAGGGTTTCAAAGTCCACCTCCAAATCGGCGCTTGTTGTCGCTGTGTTGTTGCTGGCGTTTCCGTCAGTGACTCCGTTGACGTTGGTGATGGCCAACTGAATGACGTTGCTAGTGGAGAGGAAGTCGTCTTCTATAAGGAAAGACAAGCTGCCCTGTTCTTGGGAAACAATATCCACATCTTCCTCTAAGACCGCCATCACTTCGTCATTGACCAAGACTAGGATTTCTACAGATTCAATGGCCTCTTCACCAAGGTTGGTCAGCACGACACTGACACCCATTTGACCATCGCATGTCGAGTTGACCTGGCCAATGGCAATGGATGCGTCCAGCGCATGGGGGTGACTGAGAACGAAATCAAGTGTGTCGTTGTTTCCATAACCATCGTCTGGGTCGGATACAACACCCGTGATCATGTAATCACCTGTGGCTGAGAAATCTTGTGGCGTAGTGAATTGAAATTCAGCGTCGCTGAAAGGCTCAATCACATCGGTGATGTTCATGGTTTCCATCAACTGTCCGTCCACAAGCAAGGAGAGATCGAAATCACTCATGTCATTCAATCCCGTGTTGGCCACCCGGATGGTGACCATTTCTTCCGTTCCCAATGAGGAGGAAGCCACCGGATCGATGAGCTCTTCAACAGCCAAGTCATCATCGGCTTTGATACCAGCCCAAAATGACACCCACGGTCGTGCTTGCTTGATGATCAATTGGTCTTCGGCCGTAACCTTGTATTCAATGTCCATACCGAACCCTTCGATTCCTTCTACGCCATAAAGCACGGCAAACTCGTCATGGATGACGTTCAGGTATTCCCTGAGGAGGTCGAGGTGTTCTAAATCCATAACCAGCTCTCCAGGTTCCACCAGATTGGACAACCTCAACACGATAAACCCAGCCCCCTCTGTCGGATCTTCGTAGAGCAGAATCTCTTCAGGAACGGCATTGGGATCGGGATTTGTAATCAATGACTCACCCACTTGGGTGTTCAAATAAAACGTCCCTTGACTATCATAAATGGGGTCCAGGCTGATCCCAACTCCATTGGACTGTTCCTCCTGAAAATTGGGATGGCACAAGACACCCATAGCGGCCATGAAATGATCTACGCGGTAAAAATCACGTTCTTCATAGGCTCTAAAATTCCACATGCTCGCATACACCTGCTTGATGGACTTTGAGATGTGTCCTTCCTCGGGATATTGGGTCTTGGACGTGTAAAGTCCAGCGCCGCTAAACCCTGGTAAATCTTCGTTGTTTGTACTCGATCGGCATCGAACGGGCGTTCCCACAGGAAAGGAGTCGTGCATCTCTTGCAAAGCGTCCATCATCCAAGGGGGCATCGGCGCGTCTTTGATGTCGTCTCTGAAATCACGCAAACGGTCTTCACGAAAATCAATGTCATAAATGAATGACGGGTTGGTAATCATGACTTCTGCCTCTTCATAGAAGTCATTGTACTGCATGAATTCGTCGTAGAAATAAAACGGAACTCCGTAGCCATCTGGAATGGTGCCTTCAGGAAATCCGAACGTCCGCATTGTGGACACGTTAGCACATTTTGCACCGAGTGCCGAGGACATATCAAAACTGATATCATCCAAAGGTAAAATCTCGGTGATGCTCAAATCCCGCTCAGGAATTTGCGGATCTGTCGGTCGGAGATCCTCGTACCAGTCGTTGACCTCATCCAGTGTCGCTTCCCGAATGTAATAGGACGCTGCCTCAACGCGATAATAAATATAGTTCCCCAAAAGGCTGGCGATGGAATCGATGGAAAGGGGATCGGCGATGTACGCATTGGGCACATTGTCTTGAATGGCCCGCAGGTTAACGTGCGATAATGGCGTTTGAATGACGGATGTCATAATTCCGCCCACGCGGGGAAGTGAGTTTGGCAAGGCATCGTACAAAACGATATCCCGTGAGCCAGGGGTCTCATCGAGCTCCATGTGTCGGAAGAAACCAAAGCCTTCAGCTTGGTGCAGGGGGATGTAATCCACGTTTCCAAACACGACCGACTCCAGCACCACGTCGATTCCGGAATCTTCATAATCGTCTGCGTAATCGTCGAGGTAGTCATCTTCATCATTTTCACCGATGAAGTGGTTCATGTTGTTTTGTACAAAAGGCATACTCGCCATCAGCAGCTGGTAGGTTCTCTGGGTTGCCTCGAAATCGTACGCATTTCCGAAAGAGAAGTTGAATGAATACCCGCCAATGAGTCCATTGGGATTGAACTGTATGGGATTGAACACAATTTCTCCAGAAGAATCATCCCCTGTGACATCCGCACCAATGGCATTCCAAAAGCCATAGTGGACGCCGTGGGTATTGCTATTGATAAAATACACCTTGGGCTCAGGGGTGTCCCGGTCGAGAATTCCGAATTTCACATACAACTGGTCGTCAAGAAATGGCGCCCAACCCACGTTGTTGACATCGGCGAGATTGAGGAATGTTTCGGCGTCGGGGATGGAGGTTGCTCCGTTCTCGAAATCGACGGCTTCCGCAAAATTCAATGGCGCGTCGGTTGGCATGTTCTGGAATTCCGTGATATCGTCAATTCCATCTCCATCGATGTCTCCTGGGTTTGAGGCGTCGTATTCCCAGACGGTATAGTTCTCCAAGGGGTATGCGGCACCAGGTTCTGAAATCACCATCGTACCATCCACGCCCATCGTCATGGAAGAGGTCCACTCAAAAGAGGGGCTGTGCTGCGCTTGTAAGATGTAATATTTGCCAGACTCCCCTTCGATTGAGAGTTGGACTTGACCGAATACATTGACCGAATAATCCTCAATCGGAACGGTGACTTGCGCAATGAACTGGCTGTGAAGCAGAACGGTGCAAAGGAGAATAAGGTGATGGAGGTATTTCATTTCAAGCGGTTCGGTTAAGCCAAGTTGGATACACAAGGTCGTACCTTTTTTTTAAACGCCTCTGCGCCTTGATTGGTTGCTTAGATCGCAGCGATTTTGATGGGATCGACAATTGCATCCAATCGTGTTGGTTTGCTGATCTGTATTCATTGCACTGTGGCGCAGCCAACGCTCATTTCCTTTGATATTTGTCACAAAGCTGCGGTATTCGTTTCTCTTCAAAAGGAAGAAACGGGGGGTGGATCATCGTTCAACCCGTAATCACAGTGGCAATGGCTTTGCTAACCGTGAGGTGTTGAACTGGACTCCAATGGAGACTGTCCTGAAAATCGTAGTCTAACAACCCCGCTACATTCAGGAAATGAACACCTCGATTGCGCGCTTCTCGTTCGATGAGTTCGGGCAAATCGCGCGCAGTTTGGGATGCGCCTACAAACCATTCAGGTAGTTGTTGACTGGCTTCATTGGTTGAGGTCGGAGTGCAAACGAGCAATTGCGGGCGATGCTCGGCGAGGTATGCGCTTTGGAGCACACCATCGCATAGCAGCCCCACATTGGCCGCGATTTGCTCAGCGGATGAATTGAAATGCGTTTTGAGGTCATTTGTACCGAGCATGATGATCACCCAATCAAGTGGGCGATGAGCTTCCAATAAGATCGGCAAGATCTCGAGACCGCTCCGAATGGGTCGCTCGATTTCGTTATGTGCCGTGGTGCGTCCATTGAGTCCCTCTTCGATGATTCGGTAATTGTCCGAGCCGAGGGTTTTTTGGAGAGCACCAGGCCAACGCGTTGCAAAATCGTAACGCGAGCCGTCGATGGGGTCGTATCCCCACGTGTTAGAATCACCGAAGCAGAGAATGGTTTGCATGGGTAGAATGCTAATCGTGAAGATACACCTCTCAACTACGGGTTTGCCTCGGCGCTTAAACGGGGTTAAATTCTCTGTAAATCTTGAGAAACCTTAGACCTTCGATGAATAAATTAAGCGCAAGACGAATTACTCTTCCTCTGGCTCTCCGGTCACCCGAATGTTTTGGGTGTTGTCATACTGAATGCTTCCGATGAACGAATTGGTTCCAATGGAGAGGTCTGCAGACCCACCAGGCCGTTGTAAGAGCGTATTGCCATGTCCTCCTGCAATGGTAGCTCCGTTACCACCTCGATTGTTATTGTTGAACCCCCCAAAAACAGATCGGGCCTGGCTTCCTTGCCAGAGCGAGTCGGTGGTGAGTGTATTGCCGTAACCGCCTGAGATGACGCCACAATACCCGGAATTCAGATTGGCATACCTTCCACCTAAAATCACTGAAAAACGTGTGTCAGTCGAGTCTGAGCCAAGATGATGATTTTCACCACCTACAACAACAGCTTGATTGCCTTCGATTGTACTTCCTGTGCTCCCCACCATGACAGACTCTGATCCATGGACCTGACTGTCACGACCTCCAACTACAGCCGCAAGCTGTCCCGAAACAGTGTTGTCATAACCAGCGAATATGGCAGAATAATTGCCGTCATTGATCGTATTCCCTTGTCCTCCGCATATCACATTGGCCCATGTCTGACTGCCGACATTCGTTTGGATGAGGTTGCCTGATCCACCGACGAGGACGCCCAATTCCTGCCAATTCTCATTGCCGATGCCGCCAACGATTGCTCCATCATCAGAATCAAGGATGTTATTTCTACCCCCGATGGTTACTCCTGTCGAAAGCGAAGAAATGTTGTATCGTCCACCAATCATTCCGCCGCGCGATCCTGAGTATTCGTTCTGAAGTCCAGATACAATTCCGAAATCACCATGAGATTTGTTCGACGATCCGCCAATGATATTACCAGATCCGTTGTATGTGTTTCCGGCACCCAACACCAAATTGTGCGACCCTTGTCGGTCGATAAGTTGCTGGGCGCTGTCCACGGTATTGTACCCAACAATGATGTTACCAAGGGCGTTGCCCTCGAGTAACTCACCGCTACCATTCACGACTTGAAGGTTTGCACCCGACAATAGTACCGTTTGAGTTTCATCATCCACACTCATATATCCATTCAATCCCAATACTGTGGAAGCCTCCAATGTCTCCACTTGCAGTTGCAACGCTTCAATCGTCTGCTGCATTGTCAGTAGCACCTCCGCCAATGCGACGCCGTCAACCACTATTTCACCTGGCTGAAAGCTTTCTCCAAAAATGGACAACACAGGTAGCAAATCAGTAACTCCAATAAGCTCATCATTGTCGGCATCAGGATTGTAGGGGTAAACAATCGCCTCCTGAGAAGAAACATGGTAGCAGGTCAAAAAGGCAAAAAAACTGATGAGAATGGTTTTCATATCGTAGAATTTGGTCTAAAAAAAACATAGTTTAGTCAAATTTAAATCACGATTCGCTTGAATATGATACATATTTGGTACATTTATGTGTCATGATTCAAAACCTACTATCGGAGGTCATAAAGACATCGGGTATTGCGATTCATACCCGCGGTGATTGCGAGTTTCTCTCCGCATTGATTTTGGAGGAGACCGATCAATTTATCAGTTACAACACGTTGCGCCGCTTGTATGGATTGGCAGCAAGCCGCACTCCTCGTCAGCAAACGCTCAACACCCTTGCTAGATTTTGCGGCTACGGCGGATATCGAGAGTTTTGTGGTGTGCAGCCGAAATTGAATCTGTGGAAACAAAAAGAAGAATTGTATCTGATTCTTGCTAGAAGAGAGCCCCAAGAAGCCGTCACCTTTTTCGCTCAAATAGAGAATGACCTGGTACGACTTGAATTGCTTTTGTGCGCATTCCGAGAGTCCTTTCTCTCTAATCAAGACGATTTCATCATTGCACTGTTGGATGCAGATGCTTACGAGCTCAACAGATACCCTTACACCTACCAAATCCACACGGCCATTGCCATGGGACTGGTCATCCGTGACCATCCCATTGCCGATCGTGTTAAGTTGCTATCGCATCCGAAGATGGTGGAATCCATCTACCTGAGGCTCATTGATTACTCGGCCTTGAATGGTTATTATGGGGAATGGACGCAGATGCTGGCCATGCAGCCGATTTCTTTGGAATGCGAGGTTTTCATCGGGTGTCTTGAAAGATTAAAGGCCGTTTTGAATCAGTCGGAAATCGTTCCACGGGAATGGACTGAGCTCCCGTGGAAGGATTTACATCCGGCATTGCGAGGCCGCATCTTTACCGTTCAGTTCATGGGGGATCAAACACACACCTTTGATTTCTTTTGGCTCAAAATGTTCGGCTCACTCGATAAAACTGACTTGGAGTTGTCAGCCTTCATTGAGCCGAGCACATTTGCCGTAACAATGGGGCATCGGCAACTGGCTGCATGGCTGATTGAAAAAATTCAAATCAACGAAGCAACGTTGCATCAATTTCAACAGCATGATTTGCATGTGCATTTTTTAATGCAAGCGATGCATGCAGTATTTGAGGGAAACAGCAAAGGAGCGCACTTCTGGATGTCACGATTTGACGAAACCGAATTGCGACGACCATGCTTTTATGATTTCCTTCTATTCCCTGTCCGACGGCTACAAGCGGAACTCAACGGCACAGCAGATAGGTATCCTCAAGAAGTCCAGCAAACGGTATCCCGTCTTGGACACACGTGGTTTTCCAAAGACTTGTGGCGCACCTTCTTTGATTGATCGTTTTGTTGCGTCTGCTTAGCACGGTAAAATTGACTCTCGCCATGGGAGAAGGAGGTGCAATGCTTGTCTTTCCCCTTAGTTCAATGCGTATGTTTTCAGTCCGTGACACTTCCGACACGGATGATTTGCGACGGTTGCCCGGCAACGGTTGCCCGAATGAAGAAGGATCCCGACAGGCGTTTAGTATCCCAGATGTCGCCGGCAGCAATCGGTTGAGTCGCCAAGGTCATCCTTCCCAGCGTGTCATATCTTTCAATGTGACATGCTATGTGCGCTCCCAATGATGGGCCGGTGCTGTAAATGAAGTCTTCAGAAACGGGGTTGATTGGAATGGCCCTAAGCTGGGGTGATTTTCTCGATAGATGAATTCAAATGCGCAGTCGACCAGTCATTGAGCTTTGGCTGTTTTTACTTTACGGTGACTTAACTTTCTGAGACTCCTTTGTCACGCGATAGAAAATGGGAGGTATTCCATATCAGAATACAATCAACTATAATATCAGAAAATGAAACAACTTTTTCTCACTTGCGCACTCGCAGTCCTTGTTTTGAGCGCTGGCGTTGCCCAAGGCACGACCACATTGGACTTGGCTCTCATAGGGAGCCCTGCAAATAACTTCGAGCCTTTCGAAGTCAACCTTTCTTTCAATGTGCTCCCTGATTCCATGGGTACCGGAAACGAGATGGGTTCAGGTTGGGACACTTTTGACCCGAATTACACCTTTTCAATGTCTCCACTTCTCACGATGACTACAGAGTACTATTGGGGTGAGCCCGTCAACCCGCTTGAGATGTATATCGCTGTCATTTGTGGCGCAGACACATCCATTTTGCCTCCCGTGTATTTCCAAGGCATACCCGATGCAGACGGAAATATCAATTACACTGCCAACGTAGAAGTGGGTTGCGGCGACGGCGGTGGAGATTGGGACTGCCCAAATTTAATGGGTAATATCGGTTGGGGATGCCAGGACGGATGGGGCGTCATTGATGAAAATTGCGATTGCGTTGAATACATCGAGCCTGAAAGTTGCTTAGAAGGCTTGGATACCGAACTTCTGCTTATGTACGCGCTCTTGGAATGCGGAAACCAGGACAATCCCGATGCTTGGATGTATTGTGGGCTCATGGAATCCATTGTGGCTGGAGGGGAAGGCGACGAAGAAGCGTGCTCCGATGTGTGGGCATGGGTGGAGGCCAACGATTGGGATGGTTCATGGGACCCAGGCAATGGAGGCAATGATGTTGACTGCCCTAATCTTGGTGGAAATATCGGAGATTGGTGCACTGCTGCGAATGGTGGTTTTGGTGAAATAAACTCCGATTGCGAATGCATTGAGATTCCGGATTGCGATCTCGTCGTCGAAACCAACTTGCTGTCCATTGATGATGGAACGGGCTCTGGGAGTGTGGAAGCCATCGCATCAGGAGGTACACCTCCTTACGCTTATGTTTGGACGAATTTCTTTGATGAAGTTCTCGGAGCTGAAGCCACGCTCGACAGCGTCTTGGGCGGTACCTACTTTTTGCAAGTCACCGATGCCAACAATTGCATCGCTTTTGGTTGGGAAGATGTGCCCATGGCATGGGACTGTCCTGAACTCGAAGCCAATATAGGAGACTTCTGTGGCAATGGAGGAATGTTGCAAATCGTTTCAGAAGACTGTGAATGCGTCGACTATGAAGAACCCAACGCCTGCGTTGCTGACTTCACGGTAGTGCAAGCATACAATCAAAACGAAGTGATTCCATTTGAACTCTTTGTCTTCATCTGGGGATATGACGAAAGCAACACGTACAGCTGGGACTTTGGTGATGAGGGCAGCAGCAGTGATCCTTTCCCGACTTGGACTTACGGGGCAAGCGGTCCGTACAATCTGTGCCTCACCGTTTCAAACGAAGAAGAAAATTGTATCTCTACTTCATGCCAAATGCTCGAAATTGATTCGTTGGGTTGGATCAACGGATTCATGGACGGATTCAGCATCACAATTATGAACGGTGAAGATGGCGTGGTCAATAGCATAGAGGAAGAGGAAAACGAGGAATTCGGATTCAATGTTGCACCCAACCCGGTCACGGATGGTCGCTTTGATTTGAATTGGAAAGCGTCATCTGCTGGTCTTGTCGAAATCACCATGCTGTCGCTGGATGGATCGGTGGTCTTCCAAACGACTCAAAACCGAGGAGAGACCGTGGGGAGACAATCCATTCAAGTTGAGCACCTCGCTCCGGGATTGTACGTATGCCAAATCCAGCAAGATGGTACTATTCGCACTGAGAAAGTTGTGATTCGCTAACGTTCGATTCAATTCTGCTTTGAACTGAAATCCCGTAGACAAGTGGTCTGCGGGATTTCTTCATATTCCATCTGCCACTTTTTGATTCTGAGATTCATGAAGCAAATCAAATTTCATCACGCGTTACAAGGGCCCATTTGCGCAGTCTTGGCAATATCAATGGTGTTTCTGGCTTGTCAAAAAGAGGATATTGATGAGTTGACTATTTTAGAACAAGGAGAACACGAGCCTATTGATATCTACCCGCCATTCGACTGCGAACTTTTGCAATTGAACATAGGAGACACCTGTTTTCGCGAAGAAGGTGGAGCATTGCTCGAGGGGGTGGTGTCAGCGGCTTGTGAATGCACTGTCAATGTCTCTTGCGGAATGGTGATTGACCTAGTCTCCTCGCCAGATGATGGAACGGGCAACGGTTCCCTTTTGGGCCTTGCTGAGGGGGGGACACCACCGTACACTTTCGCCTGGTATCAATCCGGTGCTTTGATTGGATCCCAATCCAACTTGGACGGACTTGAATTCGGAACCTACCAACTGGTCGTAAACGACGTAGGATTTTGCTCAACGGCAGCGATAGCCGCTGTTGAATTGAACATAGCGGGCTGGGATTGTCCAGAACTGTTGAGCGACATAGGCGATAATTGCTTGATAGGTGATACAATCCAGGGCATCGTTTCAGCTGACTGTATGTGCATTTCAACCCTTGACTGTTCCGTTTCGCTCTCGTTTTTATCGTCAACTGCAGACGATGGTTCTGGAAACGGTTCTGCTGAAATCTACGTGTCTGGAGGTGAGGGGCCATACGAATGGTCTCTGGCCACATCAGATTGGATTGAACAACAAGCCGGAAGCATCGAGGAGTCGGCAGGAGTCTTAACCCTCAATGCATTGACCTCTGGATTTTATGGTGTCCACTTTGTCGACGCTGAAGGTTGTCTCGCTCAAGTCTTGATCAGCGTCCCTTGATTACGGTGCCAAACAACTTGATTCGTCGTTGTTTGGACAACGATCGCAAAGCCCAGAAGGAGCTTTACGAATTGACGTTGCCCTATTTACGAGCGACCGTGCAGCGTCAGTTATACGATCGCACAGAATGGATGGATGTGCTACAGGAGGTGTACCTCCGCATTTTCCGCAGTTTGTCCTCCTTCAATTCGGAGAAAGGGACATTTTTGAATTGGTCTTCGCGCATTGCCGTCAATACAGCGATCAGTTTTGGTGTCAGATCTGCGGCAAACCAGACGACGACTTTGGATTTTAAGGAGCACGACTCCCCGGTTGAGTCGTTTGCGATCGAGTCTCTCACAGCGGAGCAATTGTTGGCCGAAATCAGCAAGATGCCTGAGGACTTCTACCGGATTTTTATGCTGGTCTCAATTGAAGGGTTCACCCACCAAGAATCTGCTAAACTCTTGACGATTACAGCAGACTTATCACGTCAACGCCTGAGTAGGGCCAAGGCATGGATTAGAAAACACGTGCTTGTCATGGAATTGGAAGAGTACAACATCCGTCAAAAATTGAACGCATGAATGATTTTGAAAAACAATTTCAGGATAAACTCACCTCACAACAAAGTCCCTTGTCGCCTCAGGACAGCAGTGACTTGTGGGATTCCATTTCAACGGAGCTGGATTCCGATGCAGACCGTGCAAATGGGAAGAGGAAGCGGAAAAGAGTGGCGGGTTGGATGGCATTAGCGGGGTTTGTTGCTGCCATCGTAGGGGGAATTTATCCGTTGGAAGACATCCGAAATCGCACTGAAACAGTCAAAGAGAAAAAGTCAGTAGCTACTGAAAAAGCCAGTGGGAATTCTTTTATGAAGGCTGATATTCCAGCCACCACGAGTGTCTCTGTGTCAACTTCCGAAAGACAGAATCAACCTCGTAAGGTGGTGGCGGCTTATGCCGAAAACACCATCGAATCCCCCCCGAACGATGAGGTTAAAGTCGCTTCGACATTTGCCGCCAGCCCAACTCAGGTAAGCTTGAAGCGAGAAGATGCGTTGGTCCCCGTCGAAATCTCTCTTGACGTCTTGGAACCTCAAGTTCCTCGGCAATTGAGCACTTTATTCGGTCCAGAATTGATTCCATTTGCACGTCCAACAGACGAAGGATTTCAGGGTGACAAGCCTGAAAAGTCCGCTTTGAATGTTCGCATTTACCAGGGGCCTACTTGGAGTCAATTCAAGTATTTGGAGCGCGACGGTACGGACTTGGTGGCCAAAAACAAAAACATGAAAGCGGGTGGGTCGTGGGGTTTCGGAGGGATGATTGAATTCCAGGTAAAGAACCAGCATTGGGGCGTTGGAGTGGAATGGAATGAGTATATACACCGACTCGATTATGAGGGAACATTTGAAGAATTCATGACGGTCAACGACGTCTTATTGGAAGTAGAATTGGACCCCGTCACAGGAGATACGTTAAGCACAATGTCAGGAATGGCTGATGTGATTGTTTTGGCGCAGCGACGGGTACTGCACCACAATCGATTGCGCGCAATTTCCATTCCTATCGAGTGGCAAAAGCAATGGGCAATTACGCCTGTTTTTCAAGGAGAAATGGCATTTGGAGCTTTGATTCATTGGCGATCTTTTGTCAATGGGCGAACTTTCACAGGGCAGGAAGGAATCTTTGCAGATTACGCAGCCGTTGAATTTCCGTCGAACCGATTTTCCCTTGCTCCGCTGGTACGTGGGCATCTCTCGTATAACCTAGCACCTGATTGGAGTGTTGGGCTTTCGTTTCGCGTTTCAGCGCAGAAGCACGCGAGTCTACCGTTGGAGTCGTTTCCTGAGCAGAGCGGACACTTTACAGGCCGTTTGCTAACCGGTAATCTACATTTTTCCATTCAGCACGAGATTCACTGACTTGACTGCCCGTTTTGATTCAGCGCTGAGAACATGCTGACGCTGTATGTGTTTTCATCGAACTGTAAAAACGGTCGCTTGGTTTTCTATATATTTAGAAATGCAAAAAGGAGTGATTCAACAGGGATTCTTTCTAATCGGAATGTTTCTGATGCTAAGCGCATTTGGCGCTGTGGGATTTGCTCAGTCAGATCTAGATCATTGGGAGGCAGTCGTCTTAGATGGATCTTCTTGGCGTTATTTGGTACCGAATGAACAGCCTGAATCGGATTGGTTGGCGCCGAACTTTGATGATTTGTCTTGGCCGGAAGGTGTTTCGGGTTTTGGTTACGGCGACGGCGACGATGCGACTGTGGTTGAGTCGACGATGTCAATCTACTTGCGCCATCAATTTGAGATAGAGAACCTCAGTACATGGCTGGACGCGTCGTTTTATATGGACTATGATGATGGTTTTGTGGCATACCTCAACGGCGTTGAAATTGCGCGAGCCAATGCCGGAGCACCAGGAGAATTTGTGGCCTGGAATCAAAACTTGATCACCGATCATGAAGCAGTGCTGTATGCGGGAGGAATTCCATCGGCTTTCGAGTTTGACTTTGGCGGATTGTTGTTGGAGGGGACGAATACGCTGGCCATTGAGATGCACAACGCCAATCCCGGATCATCGGACTTGACGGCCCGGCCTTTTTTGTTTGTAGGCACAGGGGAGGAGTCGTTAGGTTTGAACTCCATTCCCGACTGGTTTTTTCCTTCAACTTCAGACTTTCATGAGGTGACAATCAACCTCAATATGGCCAATGAGACGGTGTCTCCGGAAGGTGTTTATTTGGCTGGAGGAGCGTATTTCGGTGTGGCGGGAGACAATCCCCTATCGGACCAAGATGGCGATGGTATCTGGACAGTAACGGTTCCTGTTCCTCATGGCTTTACCGGCCATTACACATTTCTCAATGGGAATTGTGGTGATTGGAGCTGTAAAGAAAATATAGCAGGTCTGGAATGTGCGGACCCATCCAATTACAATGACAGACTGCTCGTCAATATCGTAGAACCCATTGATATCAGCACTTGTTTTGGTCAATGCACCACTGATGGGACGTGCGCTGCGATTGTCGGATGCATGGATAGCGCGGCGCTTAATTACTTCCCATTGGCAACGGAGGACGATGGAACGTGTGTCTTTTTTGGGGGGTCGAATTTACCTGTTATCCAAATTGACTCTGACGGACCGATCCTTGACGACCCGCGCATTGTGGCGAATATGGCCATTGTCAACAATGAGATTGGTTTCAATCAAATCGGAGATTTCCCCAATGAATACAACGGCCAGATTGCCATCGAAATTCGAGGGTCTTCTTCTCAAATGTTCCCCAAAAAATCCTATGCCTTGGAAACACAGGATGTTGCTGGGGATAACAACAATGTCTCCCTTTTGGGAATGCCCGAGGAGAATGATTGGATTTTATACGGACCCTACACGGACAAGACGCTTATCCGGAATGCATTGGTATTTGAATTGGGTGAAAAACTGAACCGTTACACGCCCCGCAGGCGGTTTTGTGAATTGTTCATCAATGGAGATTACAGAGGAGTTTATATGCTCATGGAAAATATTAAACGCGACGCAAACAGGGTAGATGTCGCAAAGCTGTTGCCGGGCGATACGCTTGGTGATGAGTTGACGGGAGGATATATTCTCAAAATCGACAAATTCACCGGGGATTTTGAAGGAGGCTGGGAGTCTCCATATGTTACTGAAGGAGGAGAGGAGTTGTTCGTGCAATTCCATAAACCAGAAATGGATGATCTGAATCCCCCTCAATTGGAATACATCCAAAGCCACATAACCGCTTTTGAGAATGCACTTGCAGGTCCAGATTTCACGGATTCCGAAATGGGCTATCAGCCATTCATCGATGTCTATTCTTTTATCGATCTGTATCTCGTGAATGAGCTTTCGAAAAATATCGATGGATACCGTTTGAGTACTTATTTCTACAAGCAGAAAGATTCCAATGGGGGTAAAATTGTCATGGGCCCATGGTGGGACTATAACCTCAGTTTGGGCAACGCAAATTACTGCGATGGATCCAACCCGGAGGGGTTTGAAGTGAATACGCCATGCGGCAATTCCAATCCATTTTGGTTTGAACGGTTGTTGGAAGATCCTTTTTATCGCGATTTAGCAAGGTGCCGATGGGAAGAGTATCGCGCGGATGTTTGGAGCAATGAAAGCATTCATAGCACCGTTGATTCCCTTGCATCCTTACTTGTCGATGCCCGTGATCGCGACCATTCGAGATGGCCTCGATTGGGACAATGGATTTGGCCCAATGCGTTTGTCGGTGAAACCTACGAGGAAGAACTGGACTTCATGACCACGTGGGTGGACAATCGGTTGGAATGGCTGGATGTCAATTTTTTAGGGGCATGCGATGCCGGTTGCACAACGGCTACAGCTTGCAATTTCAATCCCAATGCGAATTATGATGACGGTAGCTGCGAGCCATGTCCTTGTCCGGGTGATATCAATGGGGACTTGGCTGTGACGGTGTCAGATGTTTTGATCCTTCTGTCTGAATTTGGATGCTCCTTGGATTGCGCTGCAGACTTCAATGAGGATGCCATTGTAAGCGTTTCGGATTTGCTGATACTGCTGGCATTTTATGGCGAAATCTGCTGAATGTATCAATGAGGTGGTCAGGGTCTTCTTCAAGAAGGAATCATTGACGACGGAAAATAAGCATGCTTATTCCTGCTCAAAAAACAAAAAGTAGCCTCCATTTGAATTTGGTAGGGTAGAAATCAATCTCCAGCCCGCTTCGTTTTGCTCATCGAGCACACCTTGCATCTTGGTAGCATTGTTCATCAGGCTAACTTTGTAGGAGACGACTTTGTTTTTCATGTCTGTAGTATTGTAAGTATATCATGGAAATAGAAAAAGCTTTCCTGCCCTTACGGGCAAGAAAGCTTTCATTTAACTATTTTCAAAGGATGCAGTCTCCAATTACTCTACTTCCACGTGAAATCCTGTTTCCATGGCATTTCCAGCCGCGTCAGTTGCAGTCATTTCGAGGTGGTATTCTCCTGCAATAGCATCTGCAGCTAGCTCCAATTCAGAATCAAATGATCGCTCAGTTGAGTTGTTGGGCTCGAGGTTTAATTCCCAGATGATGGTCTCATCAGATTCGCGCACAAAAGAGATGTGGGCTGTTGATAAGCCATCTGAATCTGCGACCATTCCGGAGAGAGCGATAACAGAACCCGCGTTCCACATGGGCTCTCCAGACCAAGTGGCTGGGTCGATGCCATTCACGGTAGTCAGCGTGAACTCAGGGATGTATTCATTTTCGATGTGCAGTTGGGTGACAAGGTCAGCCGCCGCATTTCCAGCCTCATCAACTAACGAGACGACCACGTCCCAGACGCCTCGTGTATCGAGAGGGATGTCCAGTGTGATGGAGTTGGTGCTGCTTGTTCCTGAGATGGAATTGACTTCAAGAACTTCCCATTCGGTACCACTATGCAAGACAAATCCTTCGTCCGATTCGCCCTCTTCGTGGGCATGGTCCGCTGCGTTGTGAATGTCCCATCGGACTTCGCTTAGGCCTTCATTATCGCAGAATAGATCTGTAATTTGAATGGTGTTTCCTGCCAGCGCTTCGATTTCGTCCACCAGAACGCTCATTTCAGTTCCTGGTTCGGTGCATACAGATGGCTGTTCTGTATCTGTTTTGCCACAGGCAGAAAACAAGATGGCTACGGAAGCCAAGGCGATGGTTGGGTTTGGAATTGTAAAATTCATGACGTGTTGTTTGTTTAGTTGTTTTTGTTCAATTGCTTCATCGATGTGACGAAGCTTATTTGCATCCAACGCCCCTGCGCGACAAGACCAAGTGCGCGATATGCGCTGGTATGATCGAGCCATGCGGTGTTGGATATATTGTGGATGTTCATTGACCAGGTGCCGGCTTTTTGTTTGAAGCTCCAGGCCAATTCCCATAGAAGAGCACCTTCTGTGGGAGATTCATTGCGTGCCGTTAGTTTGGCATCAGCAATGGCGCGACATGCGACTTTCAATTGATGGTTTTTCCCCAAGTTGCGTCCAATGGTGGAGTAGACTTGAGCCGGTGTGGTAAATGGAAGGCCTAAACCCGTTGAAATGTCCCATTGTCCCAAGAGTGATCCGTCAGCAGATGCCAACCAAGCACCCTGCGAAGTGCTCACAGAAGCTTCCAAGCCAGTTCGGAAGGCGTTTACGGCGGTAAACGTGTAAACTTGGCCGGCATGAGAAATGGGAGCAAAAGTGGCACTTGGTCCAAGAGCAATGAAGTCCTGATGCAAGGCCGAAAACGCTTGAATGCGCCATTCGAATTTTGCTGAACTTCCTTTTGAATGCCCTTGAAAGCGGGCTTCGATGGACTTTTCAGATTGCAACAGTGGACTTCCTTTTTCGAAACGGAATGTGCCATGGTGAATCCCATTGGCACCCAATTCATAATTGCTTGGGGCCCGAGTGTAGACTACGACCGAGGCTGTTCCTGTCCAGTCTCTGGAAATCGGCTCAATATTTGCCAACCAAGAAGCCATGCCTCCTGGAATTAACCGTTGCATGTGATCAGCGCGCGGATCTGCTCCGACAACCGTGCTAGAGGCATCGTAAAGCGGTTCCTCATGACCTTGTTGTGCAGTGCTCACAATGTCAGCACGCACGCCAAATTGATGAGGTCCGATCCGTTTCTCTCCAAGCACTGAACATCGGAGTCGATGATGGCTCGGCAGCAAGAACTCCCATCCCGATGTCGCGACAGTAAGTCCTTCAAATTGTACACCGAAGGTGCCATGCGCTCCCCGCCATGTAGATTCCAAATACCCCGTCCATTCTTCCAGTGACAAACTCAGGTTTGAGCTGGGCTCTGGCCCCCACCCATGAGCATGTGGCGGCGCCAATTCCAATCGTCGATTCCAAGAAACGGAAGCTTTCACAGATCGTGACGATCCGTTTTGCCCTGCAGGAGTCTTCCAAATGCCTGTAGTTTGCAGGCGAGTGGCGTGTTGCTGCGGGATTTCGACGAGGAAAAGGCGAGAATTCGCCTCGAGATCACCTTGGCGCGGAACACCAACAATCCCAGGAAATAGTCCTTGGATTACATCGGAAAACCGAATGGAGCTTTCAACGCGTCCTCCGCGATGTGTTGGTCTCTCTATACCGACTGTTCCGTGAAGGGAGCGGCCAGCAGTGTTGGGCAGAACGTTATCCGTTAGAGCATACGAGCGACCTAGATAGGTGAAGGATGCTTGCGGGATGTTTTGATTCCCAAAGACAGAACCGGAGGTGCCGAGGTACCAAAACCGGTCTTCATCTTGGATTGCATGAAGAATGTGGCTTTTCATTCGATTGTCTCCTTGTCGAAACGACGATCCCCAAGTTGTCATCGACCCCGTATGTTCTAGTGGTTTTGGAGCTGTAAGTCTCAAACCACCACCGACTGATTCAGGACCCATCCAAAGGTGTCCCCCGCCGGGAACCCATTCCATAGAACCATACAACGCAGGATCAGCAAGTATTCCATGATCCGTACCCCAGCGACCTCCTTGTTGAGGGATGCCGTCTTCGAGCAAAGCGACTCGAGATCCGAGCAAACCACGAATGACGGGTTGCACCATCGCATCCCCTAAATCGAGACTCTGGAGTCCGGGCGTATGATCGAAAACCTGCATTAAATCTGGACCTGAAAACCGCTGGGCTTCCAATTCCGGAGAGTGCATAGTTTCAATCGCCACTTGGTCTATTTCAACCTCAAGTGGTGTTAGCCAAAAGTCGATGTGGTCACGGCCCCTTGCGGAGATCGTTGAAGTTTTAAAAAAGGAAGCTGTGCAAGTGATGGAGTCGATACCAGAAGGGCAAAGGACCTGATAGAAACCAGATCGATTGGTCGTAGTGGTTTGACCGCATGGCCAGGCAACCACCAAAACGTTTTGCAATGGAATCTGCGATTCATTGCGCAAAACATGTCCTTTGATTTCGATTGACGCAGGTGTCTGACCCTCTGATGTCGTCCAAACAAGAACGAGAAGAGAGGCTGTCAAAAGCCTACGCCATAGTCCATTCAAGCACGCATCAGCTGCGATTGCAACGGAATTTGCGTTCATGGAAAAGAGGGGTAAATGAAAATATAGATTTCAAATCAACCTCGCTTCGGAGGCCCCCTGTGACTTTTCGTTTGGTTGTTGTGATTGCTACTATACCCTGTTTTTACCAGGCCAATTTTGAATCGTTGCTGCCATTGTTGGTCCAATATTTTTGAATCCATCGGATGAATGGACTCAAAAGGCACCCAATTCCAATCGCAAATCAGACATTCTTCAGCGACGCTGGCCCCCGCCTCCATCATAGAAGGTACATTGGAGTGTGCATGATGATGGTGGCAGACCCCCTCAATATGATGCGTGTGATGGTGATTCCACTCGTGAATGCATTGCAGACTCAAAACAACCATCCACAGGAAAAGTCCTGCGGTTGCTGACGTCTTTAGAATGAAGTTCCTTTTAAGAATCACGGTGCAAAGTAAAGACGAGAAGTGTTCAATTTGACATCAGATATTGAAGTCATTAGGACTTTTTTAAAATCCAATCCCGTGGGTCGAGGATGCCCTTTCCCATACATGTGTCCAAAGAATAGCTTGTGGGCTTCCGCTGTTTGGTTGCTAGTGGTTGATGTTCACATATAAACGAGCGAAAGGATGTGAACAACAGCAAGAACTCATGAAAAAACGGGAAGTCATTGTCCCTCAACAAAAGTCTAATTTCACTGGTATACTCGCACGTAATCCACGGCCATGAACTGAGGAAAGGTCGTGCTTTCGTTGGGGTAACCGGGCCATTGGCCGCCCACAGCGACATTCATGATGAAGAAGAATGGGTTGTCGAAGGGGTAGTTTTGATTGCCAGCTACCGTATTGCTCACGCTATAAAACGGTTGATCGTCGACAAGCCACGTAATGCCTGCGTCGTCCCATTCGATGGAAAACACATGGAATTCATCTGCGAATGTTTGTGGGCTGGGAATGGTGGTGCTTCCTCCGGTGTATTGATGCTGTGTCCAGCTGTTTCCAAAATGCAATGTGCCGTGGACATTGTTGGGGCTTGAGCCAATCAATTCCATGATATCAATTTCGCCGCAAGCGGGCCAACCAGCGCTGGGGAAATTCGCCCCCAACATCCAAATTGCTGGCCAAATGCCTTGGCCGAATGGCAGCACTGCACGCACATCAATGCGTCCATATTGAAACTCCTGGAGCCCAATGGATTTGAGCCGCGCGGAAGTGTATTGCGCTCCTTCTTTCTTGGCTACAATCATTAAATTACCATTGGCGACGTATGAATTCTCACTGCTCGCAGTGTAATTCTGTAATTCTTGATTGCCCCATCCCGAAGCGCCGAGGTCGTACGTCCAGTTTTGAAGTGCGATTTCACTGCCATCAAATTCATCGGACCAAACCATTGTTTTGCCATCATAGCTATCGGCGGCATCATATCCCGCTGTGGTAACTTGAATTACAGTGTCGTCGTTTTGAATGGTGCCGATGGCCTGCTGAAAGCCATCTAAAAATATGCCATTGGCTGACTCTGTAAGAACGACACGGAATTGCTCGTCTTCTTCTTTGAACTCATCGATTACAATTTCTACTTCGATGATAGCTGAAGCGGTTCCTGCGGGGAAAATCACGGTGCCTTCCAAGCTGATGAAGTCGTTGCCTGCTTCCGCTGTTAGGGATTTCACTTCATATTTCACAGTGACTTCTCGATCGGTGATGACGTTGAGTACAAGGGGAAATGAAAAAACAGCATTGGCCTCATTTTCTAAAGCACTGACATCAATAGGGAATTGAATGGTAGGGATTGCGCTTGCGGTTTCATCTTTACAACAAGCGGCGAACAGGAAAAAGACGATGGGGAATGCAAGAGCAAATTTCAGATGCATGGCGAAAATATTAGAACGACAAACCTACGAATATGCGTGGATTTTTTTTTCCGTTCTGTGCCTGTGGGTGGTTATTTAACGAACGAAAATGCTTTTTTTCCGAATAGAAGTGTAGTTTTGACACAGTAATAAATTGGATATGCGATTTCCTCTGTTTTTTCTTGCCTTAGCTCTGGCATCCTCAGTAGTTAAGGTCGATGCTCAGAATAGACTCTCTACGGAAGGGAGAGCCATCGTCAATGAACTTCAGGATACGGTCTTGTTGCGCGGTATGGGTTTGGGAGGATGGATGTTGCAAGAGGGTTACATGCTGCAAACGGCCTCTTTTGCCAATGCGCAACATGAAATTCGCGCCAAAATCGAAGAGCTCATTGGATCGGAGGCGACGGATACTTTTTATGATGCTTGGCTGCAAAATCATGTTCAGAAAAGTGATATCGACTCGATGAAGTCCTGGGGGTTCAACTCTGTGCGGCTTCCAATGCATTACAACCTTTTCACGTTGCCGATAGAAGATGAGCCTGTTCAGGGAGAGAATACGTGGCTTGAAATTGGTTTTGACCTGACGGATAGTTTGATCGCTTGGTGCAAGCAAAATGAAATGTACGTGGTTCTCGACCTTCATGGTGCGCCGGGAGGTCAGGGCTATGATGCTGCCATTTCTGATTACGATCCTTCTAAGCCATCGCTTTGGGAGAGCGTGGAGAATCGAAATAAAATGGCATCGCTTTGGAAGCGAATTGCCGAAAAGTATGCAGACGAAGAATGGGTGGCAGGATATGATTTGCTGAACGAGCCCAATTGGGATTTGCCGGGAGGAACAGCCCTCCGGAATTTGTACGAACAGTGCACCGATAGCATCCGATTGGTGGATGCCGATCATATCATTTTCATCGAAGGCAATTGGTGGGCGAATGATTTCAGCGGATTGACTCCTCCTTGGGACGACAATCTTGTGTACTCCCCGCATAAGTATTGGAGCACCAATGATGTGCAAACGATGCAATGGGTTTTGAGTATTCAAAATACATACAATGTCCCGTTGTATTTGGGGGAAAGCGGAGAGAATTCCAACGTTTGGTTCCGTGATGCTATTCGATTGTTAGAAGACTTGGGCATCGGATGGGCTTGGTGGCCTTTGAAGAAAATCGATAATATTTCTGCGATCCTGAGCATTCCAAAAACACCTGAATATCAAAGCTTGTTGAACTATTGGAGTGGAAGTGGCCCCCAGCCGACACAAGAGTTTGCCATTGCAACCTTGATGGAACTGACGGAAAACATCAAGACATCCAACTGCGAATTCAAGCCCGATGTGGTGGATGCCATGTTTAGACAAGTGTATTCCAACGAAACACGACCGTTCACGGAAGTGCAAGAAATACCGGGCGTGGTGTTTTCAACGGATTTCGACTTGGGTGTCGTTGGTTCAGCGTATTCCGACACCAAATCGGCCAATTATCACGTTTCAACCGGAAACTATACAGAGTGGAACTCGGGGTGGTCTTACCGAAATGATGGAGTCGATGTTGAGCCTTGTGACGATGCAATCAATTCAAACGGTTACAATGTCGGATGGATGTCATCAGGAGAATGGATGAATTATTCGGTGCATGTTGACGTGACGGGCGTGTATGACATCCATGTGCGCTTGGCAGCAGGGGCCGATGACGGGGCATTCCATTTCGAACTCAATGGTGCTGACATCACCCCTCAGATTTCAGTTTCCTCAACGGGAGGTTGGAGCAATTGGGAAAACGTTATTGTCGAAGATGTTATCCTGTATGAAGGAGAAGCGATGTTGGCGTTTCAGATGGATCAAGCAGGTTTCAATTTGAGCAGCTTTGATTTTATGTACACGGGAATCGCTCCAGCCGATGCTGATCATGCATTTGTTTCCGCCCAGACCTTGAATGAGAACCAGATAGAAATGTCAGTCAATAAACCCATCCAATCTCCATTGACAACGGCGCCAGGTGGGTTTGAGATTTATGTGAACGGCGACGCGGTCTCATTCAATGCCATTTCTCTTGATTCCAATAACAGCCGGAGGGTGATTTTTGATTTGGATGAGCTTTTGAAAGGCACAGACTTTATTCAGATCTCATACAATGGCGACGTTGTGAATGCTGAAGACGGAACAGCATTGGAGCATTTTCAGTTGGAGGATGTACTCAATACATTGGACGTTGTTCATGAGATTCCAGGTAGGATTGAGTCGGAATCATTTTCGTTTCAGTCGGGTGTGGAGTTGGAGTCAACCTCCGATACCGGTGGAGGCCAAAATGTGGGCTATCTCGATGCCGGTGATGTGTTAGAGTATAAAGTGAACGTGACCAGTGAAGGAGGGTATTCGGTGGGCTTTCGCACAGCTTCATTGGATGGGACAGGAGGAGTGCTGGTCCGCTTGATCAAGGACAACGGACAAGTTATATACGTGTGTCAAGCAGATTTTGAACCAACAGGAGGTTGGCAAGATTGGGTGACCCATACTGAAACGGCCAACTTGGATACGGGGGCATACACGCTGCGTGTTGAGATTACGGACGCTCCATTCAATATGAACTGGATTGAATTCAGTTATGAAGGCAGTGACGATGAAGAGGAAGAAGAGGAGGAAGAGGAAGAAGGTTCTTTGTTTGGTTTTGCCTTCAATAACATCATCACTTATCCCAATCCGGCAGTCGACCAAATTACCATCGCGTATTCGGTGTTTCTAAGTCAAGATCTGATCTTATCGATTTATGATTCGAGGGGAAGACCGGTCTTTGGTAAGGTGTTTGAAGAAGTTTCTGTTATCGAAGAGCCCCTCGACTTGAGTGGCCTGTCTATGGGGCTCTACAATGTTTTCATTCAAAAGGAAAACGGAGAAGTTGCTCTTGGACGGTTCGTAAAAGCATCGGATTAATCGCGAAATGAAGATGATGTGTCTGACTAAACACACAGTGACACGTCTATTCATGTTTTTAGAATTTACACATAGCTAGTAAGATTGAGGCCCTTTTAAAATCACCCTTTCATGAACATCAAATTGTTGCGCTTATTGCGTTTTTCGCTTGTGTTTCTCTTTGCCGCATCCTTTGGATTGAGTAGCGTCTTTTCCCAGTCAGTGACGATTTCGGGGAGAGTATTTGACGGGAATTCTGATAATGTTTTGATCGGAACGACCCTTATGGAAAAAGGAACAACCAACGGTGCTGTTGCGAGTGAAATCGGGACGTTTTCCCTGGACGTTCGCAGCTTGCCTGTGGACATTCAAGTCAGTTTCATCGGTTACCTGTCCCAGACCATTTCAGTAGCAGACACAACCCCGATAACCATTCGTTTGGTGGTGGACGCAGCCTTGGTCGATGAGGTTGTCGTGGTTGGATACGGAAGGCAGAAAAAGAAAGTTTCCACGGGTTCCATTTCCAAGATTGATTCCAAAGACATCGAAGGAATTGCTGTTCCGGATGTCATCAGCACGTTAGAAGGGCAGACTTCGGGATTGCTGATCAATGAATCCAGCGGGCAGCCAGGTGCAGGCAAGACCATTCTTATTCGGGGAATTAGCACCAACGGAGACAACACTCCATTGTACATTGTTGACGGTCTTCAAGTCGGTAACATCGACAATATCAATCCCAGTGATGTGGAGTCGGTCGATGTTTTAAAAGATGCTGCCTCTAGCGCTATTTACGGTGCGCGTGCCGCAAACGGAGTCGTCATTGTTACGACAAAGAGCGGTAACGGCAAAGATGTTGGGTCAATCACGTATTCGACGAGTAACCTCAATTCGCGTCCGTGGAAATTACCAGAAATGCTCGGGGCCGAGGATTATGTTTTATTGATGCGGGAAAAATTTGCAAATAGCAACCAAACGGCGGCTTTGAATGCGCTTGGGTTCCCCAACTTGGGAGATGCTTTATTGCATGACACCGATTGGATGAATGAGATTTTTAACCCCGCGCAAGTGATCAATCACAGAATCACAGCGACAGGCAAGAACTCATTCTTATCAATTGACTACTGGAACCAAAACGGTGTGATTGGAGGAGAGAAATCCAACTACAAGCGGTATGCGCTTCGTTACAACTCATCCAAGAAGGTCAAGGGCATTTTGACGGTGGGTCAAAACCTGTACCTGAACCGTACGGATAACAACAACATCGGAACCAACAGTGCTTTTGGCGGAGTTCAATCGGATGCCTTTGCGTATGATCCGATCACTCCCGTATACAGTGATGACGGCCAATATGGCTTTGCCCAATCCCCTTGGGTTCAAAAGGAATACATCAATCCCTTGAGTCGATTGTGGTTGATGAATGGAGATGGAAAGTCAGATCAGATTTTGGGCAATATCTACCTTGAGGCTGAACTTATAGAAGGGTTGCGATTGAAAACAGATGTTGGTTTCGATTTGAATTGGTGGGATTACCGCAACTTCACACCGACGTATGCATTTCACCCCGCAGCGAGCAACTTGACCAACGATGTCGGACAAGGATCTGGAAATTTCCAGGGCATTCAGTGGGAGAACACAGCCAACTATACGAAGACAGTCAAGGAGAAACACAACATTGACTTCTTGGTGGGCTCTTCTTACCGAGCAAACGAATTCCGCCAAGTCGGAGGTTCGACTTCCAACATACCGGGTGATTCCCAGTTCAATCCCAACTTCCAATACATTGACGCTGGCCAGGACACCTTGGACCTGACCTTTGGTGGTGCTTCGGTGGATTATGCATTGATTAGTACATTCTCTCGATTGTTGTACAATTTTGATGAGAAGTACCTTTTCTCGGCGACAGTTCGGAGGGATGGGTCTTCCAATTTTGGGGAGAACAATCGGTTTGGAGTTTTTCCATCGGTATCTGCCGGTTGGGTAGCATCCAACGAAAAATTCATGGAGGTATTTGAAGACCTAAGTTTCTTGAAGATTCGAGCTTCTTGGGGTGTGAACGGTTCTGACCGCATTGCACCGTTGAGCTATGTCTCTCGTGTTCAAAATGCCTTTAGCTATTCATTTGGAACAGAGGAGCAGATTTTAAATACGGGTACTGCCATGGCGACCCCCGCCAATCCAGATGTGAAATGGGAGGAGAGTGAGCAAATCGATCTCGGGGTGGAGTTGGGGCTGTTTAACGACAAACTCTCGATCGAAGCGGATGTTTACCGTAAGACCACAAAGGACCTGTTGATGGAGCAATTGATTCCGGGCTACATCGGAGCCACCAACAATCCTGTATCCAACTTAGGAGAAATTCGGAACCAAGGTATTGAATTGGCGATTACGTATCGAACAGCAGTGCGTGCATTGAATGTGACTGCGCAATTGAACTACACGCACTTCACAAACGAAGTCATTAATGTCGCGGGTGAAACAGGCTTCCTGAATGGCTGGTCGTGGCCTGTCCGCAACACGCCTATTTCAAGGATGTCGGAAGGATACGCTGTGGGACATTTTGTCGGGTATGAAACCGATGGTATTTTCCAAACGCAAGGGGAGATCTATGGCCACTTGAATATCGAAGGCGACTTGCTTCAGCCCAATGCCGAGCCCGGTGACATCAGGTTTCTTGATTCAAATGGGGACGGCGTGATCAATTCGGATGACATCGGAGACATCGGAAATCCGTGGCCGAAGCACATTTTCGGAATGAGTACAAACCTTGAGTACAAAGGATTTTACCTCAACGCCATTTTCAATGCGCAAATTGGACATGACATTTACCGAACGTATGAGCGCTCGGATGTCACATTCTCGAATTACCAGAGCTTCTGGATGGACCGTTGGACACCTGATGCACCGAGTACCGAGTTGCCAAGGTTGACGTCAATCGATCCGAACAACAACCAGCGTCCGTCTGATTTTTATGTGGAAAAAGGCAATTTCTTGCGATTGCGCAATCTTCAAGTGGGGTGGTCTTTGCCGAAGCGCTGGATTGAAAAAGCGAAGATGCAGGAGGTCAAGCTGTATATCACGACAAACAACTTGTTTACCATCACCAATTACCGAGGTTTTGATCCGGACATTGGGACGAGCGGTTGGATTCTTGATACAGGTATCGACAAAGGATTTTACCCAAACAACCGGTCCATTGGAGCGGGCATTAACGTAACCCTCTAAGCACATTACAATGAAAACGAATTACCGCAATCTCTTCATTCTTGCAGGCTTTACTTTCGTCTTTGTTGCTTGCAATAAAGACCGTTTGGTGGTGGATCCTGTGAACGAGTTCCTTTCGAGCAATTATTACGAAACTGAACAACAGATCTCTGCAGCCTTAATCGGTGCCTACGACCCGATTGGCTGGTCCGTGGCATTTGGTCAGTGGATTTCTCCAACGATGTTTGGTGAGATCCGTTCTGACAATGCGAATGCAGGGGGTGATCCATCAAATAATGACCAACCGGGATGGCAGGAATACGATGACTTCACCAATACGAATACGAATACGATAACGCATCCGATGTACCGCCGGAATTACATTGGGATTAGCCGTGTCAATGCCCTCCTTGATTTGACTGAATTGGAGACACCTGCAGTGGAAATCTACAAGGCCGAGGCGAAATTCTTGCGTGCGTATTATCACTTTGAATTGTTCCGGCATTTCGGCCCGATTCCGGTTGTGACAGAATCGCTTGCGCCAGGAGCGTTGGACTTGGAACGAAATACCATGTCAGAAGTCATGCAACAGATCGTTCAGGATTGTGAGGACGCTGCAGCTGTCTTGCCGGCCATTGCTCCCAGCGGTGAGGAGGGGCGAGCGACAAAAGGTGCTGCATACGCGCTCATGGGCAAGGCTTATCTCTATTGGGCGGATTTGAAAGGAGATGATGCAGATTTATTCAATCAAGCTGCATCCGCTTTTCAAGATGTAGTGGACCTAGGATTGTATGAGTTGGAAGATGACATGCAGCAGTTGTATCAATTCAATGTTCGCAATACGGTGGAGTCTGTTTTCGAGATTCAGCACAATCCACTTTGGTCCAGTGACTGGGGCTGGTTTGAAGGTGTGGATGGCAATGGAATGATTCAATTATGCGGCATTCGTGGTTTGTGTGCTGAGCACCCCGAGTACGAAGCCGGTTGGGGATTCATGTCGGTGACAGAAGGTCTTTGGAATCACTTTCTAGATGATGATCTGTACCGAAGAGATGCTGCCATCATATCGGAAGCCGAATTGGCTCAGGATATGATAGATGCTGGTGTGAGTTGCGACCCAATCATCGATATGACCCAAAATAATCCGATGGACTACACCGGTTATTGGCAAGAGAAATATTCGAACTTCAAGTCCTTTGCGGGCACCAATGTGAACGGTGGAAATGAACATCTGACCAAAGCGCTAAACACCCATGTGTTTCGTTATGCGGATGTGTTGTTGATGTTAGCTGAAGCATTGCACCGTGGTTCCGGCGACGACGGGATGGCTATGGCCCACATCGATGTCGTGCGCGAACGCGCTGCTGGTCCTGGGGACAACATCGGAAATTTCCGAACGGCCGCAGAAGTTATGGCCGCAGAGGGCTGGGGCTTACTTGACTTGATCTGGTATGAGCGACGGGCGGAACTTGCTTGTGAAGGTGACCGATGGTTTGACCTCGTGCGTTCTGGTCGCGCGAATTCAAGCTTGTTCGTGGGAGACGGAGACAAGGAGGTAAATTTCAGTGATGAGAACCTATGGCTTCCAATTGCATTGGAAGAAACCGTGTTGGCCACAGGCCTCACGACCTATCCCGACGCAGCGTTGTTTAATTGATCTTAAAAACCCGCAGTTGCTGCCAATTTGCTAATTCAATCAATCTATAAAATTCAATCAAATGAAACAGACTCTTCGACTACTGAGCATCATGTTTTTGTCGGCGCTATTCGCTGTAGGCTGCAAGCCTGACGACCCCGAACCGACTGGAGATACGATCGCGAGTTTTCAATACGAAATCAGTTCGGATAATTGGTCGGAAGTGATCTTC
This sequence comes from uncultured Flavobacteriales bacterium, assembly GCA_963934215.1. Taxonomy (GTDB): domain Bacteria; phylum Bacteroidota; class Bacteroidia; order Flavobacteriales_D; family Sanyastnellaceae; genus UA16. Next base: position 29,060 of record CAWVYB010000001.1, read on the forward strand.
ACGAACTATAGTCAGAATACGTCAACGTATGCCTGGGACTTTGGTGATGGCAACTCGAGCACGGAAGTGAGTCCAACGCATTCGTATGCCGCGGGAGGTGCCTACGAGGTTACTCTGACTGCTACCGGTGAGTTGGGTTCGGCTTCGAAGTCAGAAACCATCACGGTGGTCAATGCAAACACGGCTCAACAGTTTCTGACGGGTACAGATGGAAAGACATGGTACCTGAATAGAGAAGAGGTTGCTATGGGAATCGGTCCAGGCGTTGGGGATGTTTCTTGGTGGTCATTCGGCGGTGTTACTCCACTCGGGGAACGTCCGTGCATCTTGGATGACTCGTTCACTTTCAACCCTGACGGCACTTGGGAGAAGAACACAGACGGCACCGTTTTCGTCGATTCAGATGCCAACGGTGGATGGCTAGGCAAGTCGTTTGAGAGCTGCCATACGGAGGATGAGCCTGGACTCTTTGTTGGACCAAATGGAGAGGACCTCAGTTCATTCGCGAGCGGTGGAGCTTACACATTTGATTTCAACAGTTCACAGAACACGGTTGTCATCGAAGGGTTTGGTGCATATATCGGTCTACCAAACAAGACTGAAAATGGAGACAGCTACATCCCTACAGCCACCAAGACTTACACCATATTCAATATGGAAGAAGGCGACATTGCCGATAAATTGGATGTTGCCATTGTGAATTTAGCGGATGGCTCAGCTTGGAGCTTTTACCTGATGAGCTATCATAATCCAGCGGATCTTCCTCCTCTTCCGGTGTCTACTCCCATCGCTGACTTCTCTTTTGTGAAGGATGGAAGCACAGTGACATTTGCCAACGCGTCTTCGAATTCGACGTCGTATACATGGGATTTTGGAGACGGTGGATTCAGTGCTGACGAAAACCCGGTTTACATGTACTCGGCAGATGGAGACTATACAGTCACCCTCACAGCCAGTGATGATGACATGCTCAGCGACGAGACTTCTCAGGTGGTTTCGATTAGCTCAGCTGTTTTCACTGCTTCTGACTTATCAAGCGCAGAGGGGAAGGTGTGGAAATTGGACGGCGAAGGATGTTACTATGTAGGTTCAAGTCAGGGCAGTAGTGAATGGTGGGGGGGGATTGATGCTGCGGGTGTGATTGAACGTGCTTGCCAGCTGGATGATGAATTTATCTTCTATGATGACGGCACAATGGAATTTGCCACACAAGGCCAAGTTTGGGTTGAGGATTACCTTGGAGGTTCAAACGAATGCATAGATGAGGGAGACCTGATTGCTCCGTTTGGTGTTTATGCATCTGGGATCCACGCATTCACAGCCAGCGATACTGAGATTACTGTTGAAGGACTTGGAGCCTACATTGGCTTTAACAAAGGATTCAATGGCGGTGAATTGCCAGGAGATGCCTCTGGCACTCCAGCGTCTTCCATCACCTACGAAGTTTATGAGTTCAGTGACAACGACGGGGTGCAACGTTTAACCATAACAGTGGATTACGGTGCATTTCCTGGAGAGTCTTACTGGACGATGCGCATGATTGCGGAATAAGCCTTTTTACAAAACGAAAAAGGGGAGCCGGCCATGTGCCGTCTCCCCTTTTTTTTGTGCTTGAATTTGTTGTTTTTGTGCAGTAAAGCTGGTCGCAGATGTCTTTCCTCACGAGGGAGCAAGACGCTTAAAGCGTCTTTATGTCGCAAAAAAAAAAATCAGATGTACTCAGCGGATGCGCCTTGCCTGTCGCTAGCGAGGAGTTCGTCATAGAGGCCGGCTCCCATCACGCTGATGAGGGGGGCAGCAAAGAAAACACCAACGCCGAAAGCGAGGATGCCGAGAATTAACACAAACATGCATAGAAAGCCCATGAAAAAGACCTTCCACATTTTTCCGTTGGTCCACACGAGTCGCGCGCTCTCTCGTATAGCACCTTCTGCTCCGAGCTCGGGGCGATCTTGAAGGACATAGAACGTTTGAGAGAGGCTGATAGCAGCAAGGATACCTGGTATAATGAACAGAATCATCCCAACAATGACGATGACCGCATTCAGTAAGAAGGCAATGAGCGTTGGCAGAAAGTTACGGAAGCCGTCAAAGTAGGTTTCGAACTGAGGTGTCTGGCCACGGTATATTTGTACCATGGTACGGTAAAATCCGAAGGTTAGCGCACCGCTCAACACAATGGAACCTACGCCAAATCCAACGCTTCCAATGATACCCGAGATGACGCCGTGCAAAATGGTTAGTCCGATGGCGGTAAGCCAATTGTTCTGCAGGACGACCCAAGCTTGGGATAAAATTTCTGTGTTGGAGCGCATGAGATATGTGTTTTGACCAAGATAATGACAGATCTCAAAAAAACGATTTCGTCTGGCTGAATGGCAAGAGCGCGGCAGGTACGACTTTCGAAAAAAAAGCCCCCCACTCAAAGGAGTGGAGGGCTTGAGTTTTTGCGTTATTGAATGATCACACGCACCGGGTTGGATGAAGCGTTGTTTGTGGATAGTTGCATCAAATACAACCCGCGAGGCAGGTTGGATACATGCACTAACGTTGAGCCTGTTCCATTGAAATCACGGACTGCGTTACCGGCAACGTCGAATAAACGTCCCGTCCAAATCGTGTTGGATTCAACTCCGTTGATCATGAACCAATCCTGAGCTGGATTCGGATAAACGGTCGCATCTACAAAAGTGAGGTTGGCCTCGTTGACCGAATTGATGCTTCCACTTTCGCCACCGTCAATGACGTTGATGGTGAAGCCACTCAAGAATCCATTCAACAGCCCCAATGAGTCCACTGAAATGGCTTGACAATACGTGTCAGAGCATCCTGCTGCGTCGTCAGTGACCGTCAAGCATAAGTTGTACGGGCCGTCTGTATTGTAGGTCCATGACGCAAAGGGGTCATCGCTTGTTCCCTCATCACCAAAGTCCCATGCATAGGTCGCATTGATGTTGTAGTCGTAAATGGTGATGTCCACTGATCCTGCAATGGGAATGCCTCCAACGGTCGTAGCCTGGTCCACGTCAAACGTGGCATTGCATTGGCTGTCATCCCCCTCATCACATGCCACAATGCCTTCGACAGATTGTGGAGCGATATAGGGAGAACTCTCATCGACCAACAACTCGCCCCCGGGACCTTGGACGATGTAACCGCATAAATCAGCGTAGTACATCGGTTCAGACACAGCAAAGCCCAATTCACCGGCATTTACGGGGACAAATACTTTGGTTTGGTAGAAAGGGTAGAGGCTTTCGAAATAAACTCCGTTGAAGTCGATGCTGGCGTACACGCCATATTCGGATGAGAAGACCTCAAAGGCGCCTCCTAGCCATCCTTCTTGTGAATCATCTAGAAAGGTGATTTCAAGGAACCCACAGGTGACATCAGTGTCACACGGTTTCAATCCAAAGACGCTTCCAGCAGCGAATTCCATGTCGCTCGCGCTTTCGAACAAGACGTTTCCATTCTGATCGAGGACCTCGTAAGAGGTGAATCCAGTGTCGCTATTGTTGTTGAAGATAAAATCAACTACGCTCCCCTCATTGGCAGCAAAAGAGAATGTACTCGTGCCTAGCTCTTCAGGCCATCCATCGGAGTTGCTGTCGATGGCCAATGCGTTGTTGGTTTCGGAAGCGATCATCGTGCCGTCGATGTAGATATCAACCGAGGCCGAACCCCAATCCGCAGTAGTGCTGGCATTGAAGAGGTTGATGGTCCACGTTCCACACGTGCCTTCGACGGTTGGGATGTCCAATGGTAGCATTGCAGACAGCGAATGCACGACACCGTTATAAGCCAGGATGTCAGCGGTTTCGATGGCCACATCCGAAGCGGTGAGGCCTTCGGAGCTCAATCCAATTTCAATGGGGTCACCACTGAGGGATTGCAAGGTTTGACCTGGGGTGAGATCGTCACTTGCGTAGACGCCAATCACGACATGACGCTCGATGAATTCGTCCACATTTTGCGAGTTCAAGAAAGCATCAGCGTCGACATAGCCATTGGCCAAAGCGAATGCGGTTACAGCATCATCTGTTGGCGCAAAGACTGTGTAGGGTCCAGGAAGTGGATCACCATTGTTGTCGTCTTCCGCTTCGAGCGCTTGAGCTCCGAGGTATTCAGCCAAATACGCATTGTATATCCCTTGCTCAAAAGCGGTGTGGTTTTCGCTCTGAGCGATGGCCTCGACGACCGTTGCTTCGGGATAGCCCGCGGGTGCCAACGTTTTGTCAATGATGTGAATCACGCCATTTTCAGCGGTGATATTGGTTTGGATCACGTTGGCGTCGTCGATCATCACGCCTCCATCGATGGAAACATTCAAACTCTGGCCTTGCAGGGTCAAAAGGGACATGCCATCGGCTAAATCTTCCGCCATGTAGGTGCCTGGAACGATATGGTAGTTCAAAGCAGTCGGTAAATCCGAAAATCCAATCAAATCCCACTGACTCAAATTCATGAGCGCCATGACTTCTTCCACTGCTTCTTGGGTGGGAACGAAGATGGTGTATTCATTTTCCTCATCATCCAACTGCTCCAAGTTGAAATTCTGAAAGACATAACCAGAATTGAAACAACAAGGATTGGGGTTATCGTCTGTAGAATACATCACAGTTCCCATCGCGTCGTCCAAGGTGTATGCCCACTGGGCGTTGGCACTGTATGAAAGCAGTAGTGTTAGGACTGCGCTAGCTGCGACTTGTTGCGAGAATTTAAATAAATTCATGATCACGGTATTCATTTTCATTTGTTGATGAGGTTACCAATTCGGTCTGTCAAATGTGACAGCGGGTAGGGTTCTTATGCTTTGAATCGGTATGAAAGGCATTGCCATCGAATAATTCAGATGAAACAACTGAAGGTGACTCATTTTGTTCTTAGGAATCATTGCCAAGGTGAAGAGTGGAATGTGACCTGTGTTGCTGAAATGTTGAGGAGTCAGCTTGGTCGATGCAATCGTTGGTTTGGAGTTCGCGTTGATAATCTGTGGGAGAGCAACTGTGTGTTTGTCGACAGGATAGGCAATCTTTGAAAGGCGCTGCCATGCGCAACGCACGATGAAACGTTGACCCGAATCTGAACACCATGAATTTTACGCGGCTTTTGCCCTACCTCGTTTTTACCGTTCTCAATTTTGGAGGGCTCGCTGTGGGGTCTTTTTTCACAGGGCCCGGCGTTGCTTCAACGTGGTATCAGATGTTGCCGACCGCCCCTTGGACACCGCCGGGATGGGTATTCGGTGCGGCTTGGACCACCGTGATGATCGGATTTTCTTGGTTCATGGGCAGTCTTTGGAATGCCGATCAATCTGCTTCATTCAGACAAAGAACGATGGGGTTGTTTGCCGTGAGTTGGGCATGCAATGTGGGCTGGAATCCGTTGTTTTTCTATGCCCAAGCCATCGAATGGGCCCTCGTGGTCATCACTGCGCTTTACGCGGTTCTTTTTGTGCTCATGGGTCACAGTTTCAGTGCATCATCTCCGAATGCGGGCAAGTGGGGCATTTTGCCTTATCTCCTCTGGCTCACCATTGCCATTTCACTCAACGCGTATCCGGTCTTTGTTCGTTGAGTCCAAGTTGGCGAGGCTGGAGTTCTTCAAGTCATGGCCAGGGCTTGCGGTTGTTATCGCAACTCCACACCGTCGATGAATGCCGCAACTCCTTTCATGAAGACGGTTCGGTCATCCCACATGCAAAGATGGGACCCCGCTTCACACGTCAAGCTTTGTCCGTCTTGGACCAATCCCGCTTGCCGTTTCATCGCTTGGGGATCCATGGTGTCGTGCGTGGCGCCAACCATGAGCGTGGGCGTTGCGATTTCGCTCAACCGGTCGGTGATGTCCCAATCGATCAGGCGGCCGCCCACTTTGAATTCGCTGGGACCTTGCATCAAATCGTAGAGGGGATAATTCAAACGGGAGAATGACACTTCGACCTCTTCTGGCCATTCACTCAGCCGACAGATGTGCTTGTTGTAGAATTCCCGTTGGACCAAGTCCAGGTAGATTTCGTTTTGAAAATCGCCGGCCTCCTCATAGGCATTGAGTGAGTCGACCAGGCTAGAGCGCATTTGAGGTCTGAGCACTTCGCGGTTGTACGCCGCGTATTCCGGAATGCTTGAAACCATGTTGCACACGATCAAGCCGTTGAGGTGCTCTGGATACTTCAAGGCATATTCCATGCCCAGGATGCCTCCCCAGCTATTGCCCAATAAATAGAAATTGGACGCATCGTATCCCAAGGCCTGTCGCACTTCCTCCACTTCTTCCACCCACCGGTCGATGTTCCAAATGTCCTCCGTCGGTTGATCACTGAAAAAACTTCCGAGTTGGTCGTACATCACGACTTCGTATCCATGGTCGGTGGGCAAGTCATAAGCAAGTGACAGCAAGTATTCATGGGTCGCTGCCGGACCGCCGTGTAAGGTGAGGATGCAGACATCGGGATTCTCGCCAAAAGTCTGTGTAAACACGCTGTATCCATTGGATAGTTCAATCCGTCGCGCGCCCTCCTCGGCCCACTTCGCTTCCCGTTCTTTCTGCTGTTCGGGAGTAAACTCCATGGCGTATGCGGACGACGTGGCTTCGTCTTTGGAGAGATTGGTTGCATTCGTCTCTTCGGAGTTGGATTGACAACTCGAAAGACTCATGAGGGCTACAACCGAGTAACAGGCAGCGGACCACAGGATGGGAGATGAACAGAACTTCATAAACGGAGATTTAGTGTATTCAAAAGTGCAACAAAAAAAGGGAGCAATAGTCCTTGTGTGGGTGGGCTCCTGTTCGTGTCATGTGCACTATCCTCCTTGGGTGCTGCTGTGACAGGAAAGCGAATGAACCGCTTATTCAGGCGCGATACGTATTCGTGATGGCATCGAATTTGATGTTCCTGACCTTACTCCCTTTCATTAAAACAGGCTGTATTGCACTCCGACGGTCGTGTAGATCGCTCCAAAATCCCAAGATGGTACTCCACTTCGCGATTGCGCGATACATTGAGCCTTCAGTGCAAAAGAGGGGAAGATGGGCTTGCTCATCGCGATTCCTATGGAGCCGCCAAAGTTCGAAAATCGTCCGCCGGAAGCAGCACCCCACGCACCTGCCACAAGAGGCACTTCCCGCCCTTCCAAAAGGTATGCTCCGAGTCGAAGACCCAACAAGGGTGCTGTATCCCCTGAACCCAACGAGCGATCCATACCCAATTGAGCGGGAAAAATGGTGTAGTCGACAATGCCCATATTGGTGTCATGAGGCGAGAACCGGAGATACGACACATCGAATCGGCCGGACCACGGACCACTTAAATCGAATGCAAGTCCAATCTGTGCGCCAATGCCTAATTCAACGAGATCGTCCAACCCAAAATTGGGGATCACTGCGGCCGCGCCTATATCCCACATGAGCTTTTGTTTCGATTGGGCATTGGCTTGGGGCATTGTTCCCATCAATAAAAAGAGGATGCAAAAGAGAGAGGAGGATGCTTTCATGGTCTTTACGAGGTGTTCCTGTGGGCTGTTTCTCCTTGACCTGTTGCTAGGAAATCCGGAGCAGTATGCTGCAGTGTGTAACAAAGCCGTTTCGAAAAACAAGACAAAGATAAACTGGGATTTCGGTGCATGGATGAACACACACGCTGCAGTGACAATACACGTTGCTCTTCGTCTCTTTTCTGTAAGGGCTTGAGTCCACGCACTGCGATGAGTGAACTGAAGCGTTTCAGGACTTCTTTTACAGGATAGGGAGGTTGTAGGAGGAAATACTTCTTGCACTATACTGCATCTTTAAACGATAAATGTCGAATCAGATGAGGTGTTTCAAGACATTCTTGGCGGTGTGGTTTATGCTGTTTTTTCAGGCGCCTTTTGCTCTGGGCCAAACGTTCTCAATCCTGCCATACTTGCAGGATGCGTCACCCCATGAAATGGGTGTTTTATGGGAGACATCTGCTGGAGAGGAATCGATCGTGGAGTGGGGACTCACTGCTGATAATTTAGAAAACACGGCAAGTGGAATTTCATTTTCTCCCGCCGGTACTGCGTTCATCCATGATGTGAAAATCACGGGTTTAGAGCGTTTCACAACGTATTTCTATCGCGTCAAAACCGGACCGCTGATTTCGGAAGTCTACCGTTTCAAAACGCCGCCATTTGCCTCTGATGATGAGGACTTCAGATTTGTTGCCATGAGTGACATGCAGCAAAGTGCAGCCAATCCCAATGTGTTTGACGAAATTATTCATGAGGGCGTTTTGGATTATCTCCAATCGGAATATGGCGGAGAGCCCACGGATAACCTTGCTTTGGTTTTGATCCCTGGTGACTTAGTGGATTATGGTGACTCTTATGAGCAATGGCAATCGACCTTCTTTGAACCGGCCGAAGATCTCTTCGCTCAGATTCCGGTTTATCCCGTTCTGGGCAACCACGAGGTCAATACGAACTACTACTTTCAATACTTTCATCTTCCTGAAAATGGAACGCCAGGGTTTGAAGAACATTGGTGGTGGAAGGATTATGGTAACGTCCGTTTTGTGGGATTGGACTCCAATGCACCATATGATGGAGAGCTGCAGGTCGAGTGGCTGGAGGAGCTGCTCGAAAGCACGTGTGATGCCGACTCCATTGATTTTGTCTTTGCAGAATTGCACCACCCTTACAAGTCAGAGTTGTGGACGCCAGGAGAGAGCGATTTCACAGGACAGGTCATTGAGCTTTTGGAGGGGTTTACGGAATCATGCGGAAAGCCGAGCATTCATTTTTTCGGCCATACGCATGGCTATTCGAGGGGGCAATCCAAGGACCACAAGCATCTGTGGATTAACGTAGCAACAGCTGGAGGTGCCATTGATTATTGGGGAGATTGGCCGCAATTTGACTACGATGAATTTCAAACGACTACGGATGATTGGGGGTTTGTTCTGGTCGATGTGACCGCTGGAGAGCAGCCTAGTTTTACCGTCAGTCGTCTCAGTCGAGGAGACAACAGCACTGCTTTGGACAATGTGGTAACCGATCGCTTCACGATTACCAAAGCCGCGTACGAGGTCACCGCTCCGACACCCATTTCCATCGTGGATCAAGAAGTCCCGCCCGAGTGTGTCTTCCTATCGAGCAGTCCCTTTGAAGGCGCTGCAGATCAACACGGTGAGACGGAATGGCAGGTTTCGGAGATAGAAGAAGATTTCAGTCAACCTGTGGCGAGTATATGGGAGCGCTTTGAGAACATTTATTTCAATGAAGACACGCAAGAAGGGGCCTCGATCACCGATGAGCAGATTTTAGGGCTCAGTGAAAACACATCGTTTTGGTGGCGCGTTCGATACCGTGACAAGGAATTAAATTGGAGTGATTGGTCTGTGCCCGCTGCTTTTTCAACCGGCGAGTCAGGTTACAGCCAAAACCTGCTTCGAAACCCGGGGTCTGAAACCGAGCTCGTGAATTGGGTCATTGACGAAGGAATTGTTGAGTCACAACTTGCAGGAGATTGCGCGGGAACCAACCCATACTCGGGCGATCGATATTTCGCCGTAGGCGGCTTGTGCACGGAAAGTGCCGTTGGGCGAATGCATCAGGATGTTGATGTCACTGCCTATGCAGATTCCATTGATGCGGGTGGCCAAATCGTTCGGTATGGTGCGATGATGTCCAACTGGAATGGTTCGGACCTTCCTGAAATGAGGCTCTCGTTTTATTCCTCCAATGGAGAAACTCTTGGTACCACAGCATATCTGCCAGGCAACTATACGACTTGGACGCTGGTGAGTGAATCAATTGAAATACCACTCCTCACGAGAATGATTCGAAGCGAGCTACGTGGGACGCGATATGCTGGGACAGACAACGACAGCTATGTCGATGATGTTTTTGTGCAAATAGGATCAGAGAGTGCTTGTGATCCTTCCACCTCCGGTGTCAACGACTCGTCGTATGCCCGGGTGCCTACAAAGTTGATCGCCTACCCAAATCCAGGGATAGACGCGGTGTTTTTGGATTTTAAATTCGAGGCAAGTGACGCTATCGTTGTGCGCGTGTCGGACGCTCAGGGCCGTAAGATTCAGCCATCAATGGAACTCCAATCAAACAAAATCATCCTCTACCGTGGCAGCCTTCCGAGGGGCATGTACTACGTTTCGGTTATTGGTCAAAATGGATCGCTTGCGACGTCGACCATCATCTTTGAATAGACCCCTGACAGGGCATGATCTCGAAGTAAGATTCGTCTTGTTTGGCATGTCTAATAAGAGGATGCCGCCTACAAATGATTCAGTGAAAACTGAATTACCTTGGTCTAGTGAAATTACCCCTGTTGGCCCTTCTCATTGTTGGTGTTTTGTTTCCACTGTCTGCGCAGACGCTAGATGATCTTGAATTCGGTTCGCCCGAACGCTTGGAAATAGCGACATGGAATATCGAATGGTTCCCCAAAGACGGCGCCACAACGGTCAATGCCGTTCATCAGATTATTGAGAATTTGGAAATCGATTTGTGGGCCATCCAAGAAATTGATGATACCACGGCGTTCAAGAACATGGTGGATGGGATGGAGAGCTATGAGTACATCTTGATGAATGGATGGTTTGGTGGCCTGGTTTATGTCTACAACACCAATCAAATTGTCGTCTTAGATGCCTATGAGATTTACACGGAATCTCCGTTTTGGAGCCCGTTGCCACGCTCCCCATTGGTTCTTCGTTTTGCATACAATGGCGAAGTTTTCAATGCCATCAACAACCACTTTAAGTGCTGTGGCGATGGGACGATTGATTGGTCCGATGATGGAGACGAGGAAATGCGCAGGCTGGAGGCGTGTGTGCTGATTGAGTCATACATCAGTGAGTATTTGGAATTAGAACGGGTCATCCTACTCGGTGATTTAAATGACCTCATTGCTGAAGCGCCATCCAGCAATGTTTTTCAACCTTTCTTGGATGTGCCTGAGGCATATCTTTTTGTTGATATGCCTATCGCAGAAGGTCCCAATTCGGATTGGTCTTTTCCTGGATGGCCCTCTCATTTGGATCACATCATGATTACCGATGAACTGTTTAGCGATTTCAGTGCGGCTCAAACGGTCGTGACCACCCTTGATATTGCGGCGCACATGCCTGGAGGTTGGTCCGAGTATGACCAGACTGTGAGTGATCATCGTCCTGTGGTAATGAGTATTGTGCCTTCGCCGCTTGGGAATGTGCAACTGGGGCCACAGCATCTGCAATCAGAAGTGATGTTTGTTACGGATATGCTCGGCCGCGAGTGCTTCTATGCTCCCGGTAAATTGTTGCTCTATCACTTTCAAGATGGAACCACCGAAAAGCATTGGAGTTTGGCGCCTTGGGCTCCGGAATAATGAGGGGTGTTATAGAGTTTTCGTTCTAAATATGTATCCATTGAAATAAGAAAGGGGTATCTCCGTTGTTTGAGTGTATTCAACTCAAAATCATCAATCAATGGGCATATTTAGCGGGTTTACAAAGAGCGCCGGAGGTACGGAGGAAAACAAAAGCCACGGGGGAGATTCAGATGAATACGATGACTTTGATGACCTTACAGAAAAGGAGCTCCTTCAGATGATGGCATTGGACACCTATCGAACGGCCAAAAATGTGGCGTTCTTTTTTTGGGCTGGGCTATTTGTATTGGCCATTTGGGCGTTGAATGCATTGGGGATTTTAGCATTTTAAGGCTGTAGACACATTGAAATTCACTTCATCGCTGTCGAGAACTCGGAATGCCGCGTGGTTTGTTCGGCTATTGAATCGTTGGTTAAGCCAATACTAAAAGCGAAATGCCTCTTGATTAAAACGCCTAGAATAGCAGCGTGTCAATCGTTTTTTGCTGTCTAAAACGCGGTATCAACAGGGAGTCGGTTAGTCTTGAAATCCTTGTCTTGAAACATGGATTTAAATGAGTTAAAAACTATGTTTATCAGTGATTTAAGTTCTGTTTTTCGCATTGAATTTCGTATCTTAATAGAACCAATTCAATGACGAAAACCTGAAGCAGATCAACCATGGAAGACACAAAAAAATTACAAGAACAGCGCATGTATTTTCAGCAAATGAATGCAGCCATTGCAGAAGATGAGTTGCAAGAGTTTCTGGATGAATACAGCGAAGTATTGAAGGATGTCGGATTGATGAAACACCTGATTGGAAGCGCCTATACCACCCCTTTTCACTACTCGCGTTCTTCGGTGGATGCCTATCTCATCAATGCGACTGATCAGTTGATTTATATCATCGAAGCGGATGGTGATTTTGCAGATTCCGATATGGGTGGAATGACCGTTCTCGATCGGAATGCATCCATTCCTGATTTGATCGATGACTTCAAGTCAAAATGCAACGATGTTTACCTCATGGATGGAGATTTCTCCGTGGATCAATTGGAGGAGGCTGGTAGCTCATTGGACTTTACTGAGCAGGGTCGAGATAGTTAGATTTGAAGCTGCAAAAGGCTTTGGGCGGTGATTGTTTTCCATCGAGGGGATGTCATTTGATGGCTAACTTTCGCCCATGAGAAAGAAGATTGTGCTGCTCGGATCTGGTGAACTGGGCAAGGAGTTGGTGATCGCGTTGCAGCGTTTAGGGCAACACGTGATCGCCGTTGATGCGTATGCGAATGCTCCGGCCATGCAGGTCGCTCAGGAATGCGAAGTGATCAACATGCTGGACGGCGATGCGCTTGATGCCATTGTAGCGAAACACCAACCCGATATCATCATTCCTGAAGTGGAGTCTATCCGTACCGAACGGTTCTACGCGTATGAAGAACAAGGAATCCAGGTCGTCCCGTCCGCACGAGCAGCGCATTTCACCATGAACCGGCGGGCCATTCGTGATTTAGCCGCCCAGGAATTAGACCTCAAAACAGCGCCCTATCGCTATGCACGCTCCCTTGAACAGCTGACGGAAGGTGTTGAGGCCGTGGGCATGCCATGCGTAGTCAAGCCGCTCATGTCAAGCTCGGGCAAGGGCCAGTCCGTGATCCGCAGTGCAGCCGATGTGCACAAGGCATGGGAGTACGGATTGGACGGATCTCGAGGGGATTTGGAAGAGGTGATCGTCGAGTCTTTCATCGATTTCGACTATGAGATCACGCTGCTGACACTCAGTCAGGCGAATGGCCAGACGTTGTTCTGCCCGCCGATTGGCCACCGCCAGGAGCGAGGGGATTACCAGGAGAGTTGGCAGCCCGCAGCGATGGCGCCGGAGTTGTTGCTCGAGGCGCAACACATGGCTGGAGCGGTCACAGCCTCGCTCGGTGGAAATGGCATCTGGGGCGTTGAGTTTTTCATCAAGAACGGTCAGGATGGCCAGCCTGGAACGGTCTATTTTTCTGAACTCTCACCCCGCCCGCATGATACGGGCATGGTCACACTGGGCCGGACCCAGAACTTTTCAGAATTCGAGTTGCATGCCCGCGCGGTATTGGGGATTCCTGTATTGGAGATTGAGCATCTGCGCAATGGTGCGAGTGCAGTCATTCTTGCTCCTGAAACTGTTGCGGCTGAAAGCGCTCATCATGGATTTCCGGTGTTTACAGGTCTCGCGGAAGCCGCGGCGATTCCCTGCACAGATTTCCGCCTGTTTTCCAAACCCACAGTCCGTCCTTACCGACGCATGGCGGTGGCGTTGGCTTTCGGTGAGAAGGGATCGGATGGGTCTGACTTGGTGATTCAGGCCCAACGCGTATCGGCAATCATTCAGGTCAAGGCCTGACGATCGCGGGGGGTGCTCTGAAGATGGGTGGGGCTTTTCCGAAATGATCTTGAATTTTATTGAGCCAGGTGATTGGATGATGACAGATTCGGGGCTCGAGCCTCTGACTGATGAGAATAGTAACGAATAGGTTGGATGGAGATTGAAGCTGTGAGGTCCTGTTAGTTCCGCTTGCCTGTCATCGTCAATATCCCGATTGTTCGTCATTAAAGATTTCGTTGGTTTTCAGGGCCTGTATATTAGTTTTGTCCCATAACATAATTTTTTAATGATGAGAACAATACAGTATAAAATGGTCTTAAACGCGGTGCTTTCATTCGCACTCTTGGTGGTCGCCCCTTCCTCTCTATGGAGCCAGTGCATGGATGAAATAGCATGCAATTACGATCCTGAAGGCACGGACCCTTGCAATTTCAGCGCATCCGATGAAGACTTGAGTCAGGGGATGTTGTTGGGAATTCCTTTTGGTCAATCGTATCTGGACACGACTGCTACATGTGCCGTGCAGCCGCTCAATGATCTTCAGGTTCAAATGGAAGAAAATGATGCGGGCTACTTGGTCTTTGTCATTGACGACAGCGTTTATGAGTACTTCGCTTGGGCAGTCAATTCAGGTGCGGCTTCTCAAGAAGAAGCAGACCAATTTATTGGACTGATGACCTACTCAACCTTTGCTTTTTGCGGCAATGAAATGGACGCTGTCATACCGGGTATTGGAGTGGTGATGGACACGTACGAGAACGGATACTGGTATCTCGGCGATATGATTCAGTACTATGTTTCGCCAATTGCGAATGCTTCGTTGGGCTGCGGTGATGTTGAAGCGGATAACTTCGATATCTGTGCCATTCCGGACAATGCTGCTTGCACATATCCTCCTGTTTTCTGTGATGATCCATTGGCCTGTAATTTCGAAGAAAGTTCTGAAGGCACTCAGGATTGCGTGTATTTCGATACAGACAACTTCACACTTGACGAAAATGATTTTATCGGGTTGTACGAATTTGAAGATTGTGAAAGTGGGTATGCAGGATGGAATGATTTGCCCACACCGCTGACGCAGGATAGTACTGGCGGACCGCTTTATTTTATGTTATTTCCACTTGTTGAACAAACCCTCATCGCAGGTGGATTCCAAGTTCTCGTAGATGACCTCCAAACGTTGACATTGAGTGTTTGTGGGGATACCATGAACTACAATTCAGATATCGCTGGAGACATCGATTTCTTGTGGGATGGAACTGGTTTTTTAAATACATTTTACGGCGGATACATCGCTCCAGAAAGTTCTTTTCCGGAAGCATGTCCAGATCCCAATGCGTGCAATTTCAACGCCTGCTCCAATCCATTCACAACGGAGCTGTGTGAATACGTCGAGGCGGGTGTGATTGTTGGCGATACACTCGTGTCCAATGGAGCCACCTATACGTATGTGTATGAGGGAGGACAAGAAGGTTCATCCTTTGTGTTTTATTCGTCCTGCGGAGTATTTGAACAGGATGGTAGCAACACGGCAATCCTGGTGTTTGATTTCCCGCAAGACTGCGAATTGTGTGTGGAGGAAACAACAGCCGACGGATGCAGTACCATTGCTTGTCAGACTCTGACGCCATCCTCAACGGGTGTTTCAGAGGTTGAAAATGCAGCGTGGCAATTGACGCCGAACCCTGCGAGCAATCAGGTGACCGTAAATTGGTCGGGTGTGGCTTCAGCTTGGGTCATTTATGACCAACAAGGCCGTGAGGTGCGACGTCTTACTTTAAATACGGGAATGACATCGCTCGACGTGAGCGACCTGGCCACAGGCCAATACCTGATGGGTCCGATCAACGGAACCAAGCAGCGTCTATCGATCGTTCATTAAGAAACTGATGTATCAAAGGGCCATTCTGTTGCAGAGTGGCCCTTTTCCATGCTCATGAAATACAGCACGCTAATCCTCCTTCTTCTCGTATGCAGTCCAGCTGTCATGCGTGCCCAATGTGAAGGAACCGAAGTGGTCATCCACACCTTCACGTCCTTTTCGAATTCCGAAATCACATGGGATGTGTTCTCGGCCGAAAGTGAGGTGCTCGGGCATTATGATTGGGCTGGAAATGGCCAACATACGTATGACACCTTGTGCTTGAACCAGCCGTGTTCATTCATCCAAGCGCATTCTTTTACGGGCGAAGGCTGGGGATTTGGAACGGTGGTGGAAGTATTGGTTGATGATGAGGTGATCCAATCCATTGAATTCAACGATGGTGAACTGGGATACTTCCCCATTGAAATTATGGACAATGGATGTGACTGGCAGCTCGGAGGCTGCCTCGACATGGCGGCTGTGAATTATACACCTGGCGCCACTGTCGAGACCATGAGTTGTGATTACATCTACTCATTCGATTGGAACGGGACGGAACGCGAGTATTTGCTTCACGTTCCATTTGATTTGCCAGCTGGATCGCCGCTTTTATTCTGCTTGCATGGACTCAGTGGGAACATGGAGGACATGCGGTTGACAACGGAGTTCAATCAATTGGCAGATGAGCACGGGTTTGTAGCGTGCTGGCCACAGGGTTCACTCTGGAATTGGGACGGTTCCATTGTGCCGTACTGGAATTCCAACTTGTTTCTGACACCAGCGGATGATATTGGGTTTCTCACCGAATTGGCCCTTTCGCTTCAGTTGGAATATGAATTGGACCCCGCCTGCACCTTTGTGTGCGGAGCCTCCAACGGCGGAATGATGAGCTACACGCTCATTGCTGAACGCCCTGATGTTTGGCGGGGCATGGCCACCGCGGGAGGGGTGATGAGTGCGCACGAACAACAAAATGCGCCTGCAGGCCCACCGAGACCGGTGCTGCATTTGCATGGCACATCCGATGATGCGATGCCATACGATGCGTATGCAGGTGGAGGTCCTTGGGCCGGGGGGTGGGGAGTCATGGACATGATGGAGTTTTGGGCGAACGAACATAGCCACACAGCAGTGGACTCCGTGTTGCTGCCGGATGCGTTTCCTGACGATGGACTGACCAACGAAATTTTCGAATGGACAGGTGGACTCGGCAGGGTGGTCCACCACCGTGTTTACGGGGGGGTGCACGAATGGTGGGGAGGCTATGGGGAGCCGAATGAAGTCGCTACGTCTGAGATTGTATGGGAGTTCTTTGACGACCTCTGTGCCAACCCGATGCAGGTGATGGAACCGTATGATGCTGGTGCATTCTCCGAGTCATCGCTTGTGGCCTATCCCAATCCCGCACAAGCAGGAGAGTCCGTGCAGCTTTTGCACGATGGGCTCCGCTTTTCCGGACGTTCGTTTGCTCAATTTGATTCGTTTGGACGTTGCGTCTGGCGCGGTAAGACATCCGATGGGAGGATTCCCACGTCTCATCTTCTCCCGGGAATATACAGCATACACGCTCTGGACGTCGGAAGTGCAAGGGGCTTCTCCAAGCTCCATTCGACGCTACTGCTGGTTGAGTAATTCGACCGGAGAGCTTAGGCTTTTGATGAGGTGGTGAACTGTTCCAAAACCTCCAAAATTTGTGCGCCAAAACGCTGAACCTTGACCTTGCCGAATCCGTGGACACCGAGCAACTGCTTCGATGTCGCGGGCATGGATTGGCAGAGCTCCTTGAGTGATCGGTCGGAAAGAACCATGTAGGCGGGAACATTTTGCTGCTTGGCCAGTTCCTGGCGTTTCGCGCGAAGCAAGTTGAATAAATCCGAATTGGATGGCGTGTCATTGCGCTCGTAAGTCGCACGTTTTGAGGTCTTTTCGACTTTGAATTCCACCTTGGTCAATTCGACTTTCGATTGGCCTTTCAGGATTTCCCAAGACAGATCATTCAGTACCAAAGTGGGAAAACGACCGGGCGATTGAGCAAGGCATCCTTTTTGAATCAACTCTTTTCCGATCTGCGTCCATTGCGCCTTGGGAAGGTCTTGACCTATTCCGTATGTCGACAATTCCCGCTGAGCTGCCGTGACCTTTTGTGACTTGGAGCCGCGGAGGATTTCAATGATGTGGGCCAAACCATAGGGCCATTCCAATCGGGCCACCGTCGAGAGGAGTTTCTGGGCTTCCTGCGTGGCATCCCACACGTCAAATTCCGTTTGGCAGTTGTCGCAATGGTCGCAGTTTCCCGCATGGGTCTCACCGAAATACTGCAAGAGTGTTTGGCGACGGCACGCAAAAGAATCCGCGAAGTCCTGCATCCGGCGCAGTTTCTTCAACAAGGTATCTGATTGCTCAGGGTTTCCGTCAATTTCGCAGTGCTTAGACAAGGTCATGAAATCACTTCCGCCATGAAGTAGCAGTGCGTGACTGGTCAATCCATCCCGTCCGGCCCTACCCGTTTCTTGGTAATAGCCCTCCATGTTCTTCGGCAGGTTCATGTGGACGACAAAGCGCACGTTGTTTTTGTCAATCCCCATGCCGAATGCAATGGTCGCCACAACGATTTGAATGTCGTCCCGGACAAACTGGTTCTGCCGTTCGGTGCGAATGTCTGTGGACAATCCTGCATGGTAGGAGACGGCCAGAAACCCCTCGCTTTGCAACATCTTCGAGACGGACTCCGTCCGTTTCCGAGACAAGCAGTAAATGATGCCCGATTCACTTTTCCGCTCCTCCAGAAACTTCAGCAATTGCTCATTTTCGTCGTCGCGTCTGATCGCGGTGTAGTGGATTTCTGGGCGGTCAAAGCTGTTCTCAAAAACAGGATCCTGTTCCAATCCGAGTTGCTGACGGATGTCTTGCTTCGTCATGGCATCGGCAGTGGCTGTGAGCGCCAAGAGCGGCACTTCGGGCAATGCCTGTCGCAGTTCGATCAACCGGGTATATGCTGGGCGGAAGTCATGTCCCCACGAACTGATGCAATGCGCTTCATCGACGGCAATCAGCGAAATATTGAGTGACTGGAGTTGCGTGAAAAGCAATGACTCACGGGCGAATAAACGTTCCGGAGACGTGTACAGGATTTTGAGCGTTCCATTGGTCATTCGCTGGAACACCTCATTGGAAGCTTCATCACTTTGGGTGGAATTCAGTAAGCCAACGGGGATGTTGCGCAACAACAAATCATCCACCTGGTCTTTCATCAATGCAATCAGTGGAGAGATGACAAGGGTCAGCCCCGGCAGTAGCAAACTCGGTAGTTGGTAACACAGCGACTTGCCTCCTCCGGTGGGCATCAACGCGAGTCCACTTTTGTTCGCCAATACCTGTTGGATGACGGGGGTTTGAGCCGGGCGTAAGGTGTCGTATCCCCAGTAATCGCTTAGGTATTTGTGGAGTCGGTCGTTGTTCATAGCGTTCTAAAGGAATGCAAAAAGTCGTGTGACGTAGTTTTTTTTTCTGGAGTCTAAAGCTAGGAGAGAGGCCGTGTTTTTTTGATCATTTTTCCTCTTGTGGGCCTATTGGTGTGCCTGTGTAGTTTTTTTGCGAATTTATAGGGTTGTTTCGATGATTTTAAAATAAAAACCCGGTTGATAATCTAGATATTAAAACGGCGTAAAGGCATGAATAGGCTCAATTTCGTGACATGGCCTCTCTTTTTATCCAAACGTAAATAACTGATAATCAAAGACTAAAAAATTGTTGAGTTTTTGGATGTAAACTAAATTTCATATAAATTTCTGATTACCAATCACTTGAATATTTATGTCATGATGAAGTCTATCTCCCGCTCAAATAGTTTTTGTTTGGTACAAATCAAGAAGTCGAAGGTGTCATTATTCGCCTTTTCATCAGCCTTCTGCATGCTTTTAACCATGCATGCGTATCATGCGCAAAATGTGCAAGTTGCCCATGCGTCTGCTGGGGACGAACAGCACTTTTCGCTCACAGAGCCTAGCTCTTGGGAGGGGGATTTTTTTGTAGGTGGAACAATGAAGTCATCTTCATTTGGACACAATGCACGAATTAAACGTGTGAAGCCTGACGGAAATATTATCTGGGATTTGAACATGACTGCCGACGACATGGAAAATCGGGCGATGCATGTCATTGCTTCGGATTGGGGTGGTGGAGATGCAACCGTATTTGGCTTTATGGACGAGGGTGAACCTGAAGCGTTGATATACGGGGTTTTATCAGATGGAACGATTGTAGCGCCATTTAAGTTGACCAACGTAAACGGAGCCAATAGCGAATCGACGACTTTCTTGCATGGAACAGCGTGTTCAGATGGCGGATGGGTTGCTGTTGGCGAGTGGAAATCTGGATTTAATCGCTCCGGATTAGTGGTAAAGTTTAGTGCTGCTGGCGTAATTGAATGGTCTCATCACTTGGATTCACAGACATCCAGTTTTATGAATGATTTCGATGCTTTAAACCACGTGCTAGAAATTGATGGGATGGGATATTTTATTGGAGGTTCTGGAAACTTCATAGATCCAAGTAATAACACGATACAAGGCGCTTCTGCGGCTATGATCAACCTGTCGGGTTCCTTAAGCTGGGGGATAACGTATGTACACTCTGAGCCTGCTTATGAGTCAGTTGCAGCTACTGCTGTTCAAACGGATTCTGGAAAGCTGTATCAGATAGTAAATGGAAGAGGCGATAACACCTTCATTAAAAATGGATTTTCAATCCATGAAATTGACTTGTTGAGTGGAGGATTGGGGGCCGTTGTTGCGAGAAATGTACACATACAAGAGCACCCCTTAAAGGCTATGAGTGTTCGGCAACATCCCTTGATTTCTGACCGCATCGTGGTGGCGGGTTTTTTAGAAGTTGATGCCAATGACATTGGTTATGAGCTCAATGATCCCCCAGCCTATGGGATTGTTGCGGGTGATCGACCTCCATTCTTGATGGAGATTGATCCGGGTATTTCTGAGCCAGGAATAACGTGTATCTCCTGGCATCACGTGTATGATGTACCGTCTACTTTGTTTGGTTTGACGATGCCCGTAGATCGTTATAATGTATTCAGCACCTTCGGTGATCAACCTCAGATTTTTCATCCGGAAATGCTTTGGACCAATGAATCGGGAGAATATCATCTCCTTGGTTATCATGATGTCAATGGAATCCCCAATGAGTTTGACTTGGAGTTTATAGGCGCAGATTCTCTGGGTTTAACAGAATGCCCAACGTTCCAGGCGAATATTGTAGAGTTGGAAAGGCCGACTGCGATTAATTCTAATGTTGTTAGCTCATTGAAGGATTATCAATTGTTTTCGTTTCAACCAGATATTTATGAATTGGCCCAAGAATTGATGCCGTGTGATGCGTGTTTTCCAGAAGTGTCGGTTATGATAGACTCGTTGTCGTGTGATGCTGTTGTTATCGCGGTAATGCCCTTAGATGATGACCCAGCGACTGTTTGTTACACAATAGATTGGGGCGACGGAGTTGTTACTTCGGCGTCAGGAGGGACAAGTTATACTCATGATTGGGCTGAAGGAGTGACGGATTTGACGATTCATGTCGCGCCGTATTGTTGTGACTTGCCCTCACTGATGGGGTCGAGCCATGTGATCCATGTTACCCGTCCCGATGGTTGTGACTGTGTAGAGTGCAATCCATGGATGCGTTCGTGCCAAGTGAATTTTGATAATCCCGTTATCTCATTTCCATCATCCTCCACTTTGTTTCCAGGCTTGAGTGTTTTTTCATTGTTTGATTGCCCTTCGGGATGTGACGAAGCTCCCCATGTTATTTCTGCAAGTCTCGGAAGTTTCATTGTATTCCCGTTTGGCTCGACTTGTTTAGACGACGTTAGTGGAGTCTGGTTTCTTAACGGCATACAGGTGCAATCATTTATTTGTGGCGATTATGCGCCGATTAGTCTGACGGTTCCAAGTGAGGGTTCGTATGAAATTGAAGTTGTATTGACCAATTGCGCGGATGAATCCTGCACGAGTTCATTGAGTGACATCATCGAGGTTGGAAATTGTGTACCTCCAGCGAATCCGAAATTTGATATCCTTGATGGAGGAGTCATACCGTGTGCCCCTTTTAAATGCGCAAAAGCCATGACGCCTCTCCAAAGCACTTGTTCCACAATGAATTCTGAGTGGTTTGTTGATGGGGACTTTGTACTCTCTGGAGATGCCAGTGCTTCCTATTGTTTTGATTGGGGCTGGCACGATGTGGAATTACGGTATACGTGTTTGGAAAGCGGATTGACATCGTCCTCAGTTCAGACCTTTTATTGTGGCCCAAGGATTTCTACGGCATCTATGTTAATCGATTTGTCTTCCGAATGGCTGCCTTTTTACTTTTCTATTGAGGCAGAGGTTGATGCAGATTGTGGGTTAATAATAAACGGCCCAAGGCCAATTGGAACCATGTCATCCTTTAATCCCTTTGAAGCCATTATTGACCCGAGTTTGGCGATTGAAACCGGTGAAGAAGTTGTGGAAATTGCTGATTCGTTCGAGTGGTCGATCAAGGTCAGGTCAGCAGACGATGTCATCATCAATACATACAACCATAATTCATTGGGCTCTTCAGCAATATGGGAAGGGGCCGTTCGAATGACGGGGGATTTCCAAGCCATAGAAGAGGTTTGCTTTGAATTGACAGGACCTGATTGGTTGGTGCAAAATAGCTCTAGTTTGATGGGGTATTGTGTTGATGTCGCAGATTGCACACCAGCTTTAGATTGCGCAGCTGATGTAACCGGTGATGGTGCTGTCACTGTAATCGACTTGCTCTTGGTCTTGGAAGGTTTTGGCAGTGATTGCGATTGAAAAGTGAATTTACCCTAACAACACGGCTCCCTTAGTTGCTTTGTTTCCAGTTTTGGTATCCTTCTGATTTGTGAAAGCTCGTCCGCTGTAGCTTTTGAAAATCAATATTCAGTAATGAACGTTTTGAGCGAGTCGACATTGGGCGTATTCCTCATTAACTTCTCCACTGAAAATGAATTGAATGAAACCTTCGCTTCTATTCTTGGCTTTGATAGCAAGTAACTTGACTTCTAGTCAATGCTGTGATTTTACGCTCGTGGGTAACGACTCGTATGGAGATGGCTGGAATGGAGGCTATTTGAACCTGATAGTCAATGGGGCGCTCATAGAAAGTTTTGTTGCGCTCGATCAAGGA
Source organism: uncultured Flavobacteriales bacterium (assembly GCA_963934215.1). Taxonomy (GTDB): domain Bacteria; phylum Bacteroidota; class Bacteroidia; order Flavobacteriales_D; family Sanyastnellaceae; genus UA16. The sequence goes on from CAWVYB010000001.1 coordinate 51,844, forward strand.
AGCACTTTGACGTTTGAAGTCTGTGATGGCGATGCCATTCAATTGGAATATTTTTCCGGGGAATACGAAAATGAAAACACCTGGTTTTTATTGGGTGGAGCGGGAAATTTAATCGCAGGGGATGGTCCGGAACCACAGGTGGGGATGACGGATACTTTCGTGACAGATTGCAGCATCGAACCGGATCCCGGGTCGAATCCCTGCAGTGCAATGGAGGGGCAGCTTGGTTGTGTAGAAGTGAACAATGCGACTGCGCCCGGTTCTTCTTACAGCCCTTGGTGTGCCAACTTTCAAGGTGGTGATTTGTGGTTTACGTATGTCGTGCCTGCATCAGGAAGTCTGTTATTTACCACCGAAAGTGTGGGTGAATTGAACGATACAGGACTGGCTGTGTGGACCGGTAAATCGTGCACCGGACTGCAACAAATCTATTGTGATGACGATTCGGGTCCTGATTATTTCTCACTGCTTCCCGCATTCAATTTGGAGCCAGGGACAGAGCTGTATGTCCAGTTATGGGGTTACGGAGGCCAGACGGGGGGTGTCAATGTATGTGCCATGGATCCGGGAACAGTCGAGTTGGAATCCTCGGTGTTGCCAATTTTGTTGATCGAAACCAATGAACAAACAATCGGAGAGGAAGATAAAATTACGGTAGACCTCGAAGTCTTATACAATGGCCCAGGCGTCGAAAATTTCATCACAGACTCCCCTTCGGATTACGATGGAAAGATTGGGATTGAAATCAGGGGGGCGACCTCAGCAGGCTATCCGCAAAAGCCGTACGGCTTTGAAACACGGAACCTAGACGGCACCAACAACAACGTGTCGCTGGTGGATATGCCGGCTGAAAATGATTGGGTGCTCTTGAGTAACTTCAATGACCGCTCCTTCATTCGAAATACACTCGCCCAGCATCTCTATGCTAGAATGGGAAACTACGCTCCACGAGCCACCTTGTGTGAAGTGCAGCTCAATGGAAATTACCAGGGAGTGTATGTATTGGGAGAAAAGATCAAACGCGATGCTGAACGCCTGGATATCGCCACGCTCAATCCCGATGAAAATGCGGGGGATGATGTGACGGGAGGTTACCTCCTGCAAATGAATTACTGGAACAATGAGAACAGCTGGGAGCTTTCCTACAGCCCGCCAGCCCACCCCACCTTCGACGTTCACTTGCGCTATGAAATCCCCAAGCCTGAGGTGATCACCCCGAGTCAAAAGGACTACATCGCCGCATTTGTTGATTCCATGGAGACGGCGCTTTACAGCGATGCGTTTGATGACCCCACAGCCGGCTATCGCGAGTTTCTCGATGTGGAATCATTCATTGATTATTTCTTGCTCAACGAATTGAGCCGCAACAATGATGGATTCAAGAAGAGCCGGTTCTTCCACAAGGACAAGCACAGCAACGGAGGAAAGTTCAAAGCGGGGCCGCCCTGGGATTTTGATTGGGCCTGGAAAAATTTGGCTTCTTGTGAAATTTTTGAAAGCACTGAAGGAGCAGGCTGGGCCCATTTGATCAACAATTGCCCGACTGACAATTATACGCCCGAATGGTATGTGCGTTTGCTTCAGGACAGCACCTTCGGGAACCACTTGAGGTGCCGATACGATGAATACCGCGCGGAATTCTTGAACATGGAGTACCTCGGGAATTACGTGGACAGTGTCTCCAATTTGCTCGTGGACGTTCAAGCGAGACATTACCAGAAGTGGCCGTTTTTAGGTGTTGCTACGGCTTCTCCCGAACTTGAACCGATCCCTGAAACGTATGCCGCTGAGATGGAGGCTCTGAAAGATTGGATTGCCGTTCGATTGGATTGGTTGGATGCCAATCTTCCTCAAGAGTGCACAGGCATTTCGATTGACATTGAGCAGGAAAATGGGTTGACCAATCGTGTGTATCCGAATCCTAGCACGGGGCAATTTGCCATTCAGGATAGGGTTGATTTTTTGAAGGTCTATGCGTTGGATGGCCGGCTTATTCAATCGCCTCAGATACAAGGCCATTCCTCGCCTGTCACCTTCACCATCAATCAAAAAGGGGTGTTTGTTGTTGTTTTTATGAGCGCGGACCAGATGCACTATCAGCGCGTTGTCGTCAAGTGACGTAACGGTTGTGGTCAGCAGGTCACCTTCGTCGACTTCTCGAGGGAAATACCCCTCAATCGGAGTGTATCATAAGTCACTCGATGTCCTATCTCGGTTATGTAGTTTTACCAACTATGTTTTTACTCTAACTATTTCATTATGCCCTGTCTATCCAAGAGCCTGTATGCATAGAAGAGCATGATTTAAAGTTGCCTTTCGATGTTGAAATGCTCGCTCAGGTTAGGAATCACGGTCGACTGACGAGATTCAAAGAGGATTCGATAATATTTCAGGAAGGAGAGCAGATGAGCATGGTTCCTATTCTCGTTGAAGGCATGAGGATGCGTCATGCGTAGTCGGTAATCTGGCGCATTTCAAAATCAGCTCGAATCCGATTTTCAGACACACGACAGAGGTCCTTCCGATTCATTGATTCTTCTTTAATCTGATCGTTTCCAATAGTCTCTAAGACGTGAACTTCGATTTGAATCCGACGCACGCGTAGCATATTGTAAACGTAACTCACCACCGACCCTTTGTCAGCGGTGTAGACAAAAACATCAAGGTCAGTCTTCGATACAGGTTTGCCGTTCGCCTTGGTGTATTGAAATGTCAAGGGTGTAATCCCAGCGTTAGAAGCCGTTGCTATTTGAAAGAATGAGGAGTGAAATGGGAGCATTTTAAACCCATTGTTGGACTGTCCTTCTGGAAAAAAACCTACGTTAATTTTGGACTGACCAACCATATGAATGGCTGGTTCTAAGACCTCTTTGATGGATCGCTGACGGGAACGATTCACAAAGACAAAGCCCAATTGCTCCATCACCCATCCGACACCTTTGACTCCTCTGATATCTGTGTTGGAAATGACCATGCACGGTGACAAGGCCATGAGCATGAGAGAATCGATGACTCCTTGGTGATGACAGACCACCAATTGCTGCTCATGATTGATCTGTCCGATAACATGCATGCGTACACCAATCACCCGCATCAAGATTTTGGAAGCTGGATAGATGATCCAACGTGTGTTGAAACGAACAAACCGATGCCGCGCAAAAGGCAACGTCAATAGCCGTAATACAACACCCGCGAGCAACATCAAGGATGCAATGCACACAATGGCTGATATTCTCAAAGTCGGTAGAATGTGCCCAGAGAGGTCTTCAGATAAAGGCCGATGAGAAGTGGCTGAATGGGACATGTTTCTGTTTTTTGGATGTCCTGATTTTCAATCTAGTTACGAATAGTGAAGATGAAAACGGTATAAATATGTTCCAATATAGTCCGGTTTTTTGTAGCCTAAATTCAATGAGGAGTTTTGAGTGAATTGTATTCTATTTAGAATTAGCCAGTTAGTAATCCAAAGATGTACGCATCTGGAGCGTGGCTCGTATCCGCTCGTTGAGGAGACACTATTACACAAAGGCACATCACGATTCAAACGAATTTGAAATCATAGATGCTCCTCAAGTAGGTGGAATGGAAAAAACCAGTGCTCATTGGCCGCGTGATTTCTATCGATTAAACTTTCCTTCAGAGGTTCCACAGAAGTGGTGCTCAGCGCACCAGGAGTCTCTTTGTGGATAGCGAATGCGCTTCTTTAACCTGAACCAGATAGACTCCGGGTGACCATCCGCTAATGTCTACTGGGATGCCATCCCAATTTTGTTGGATTTTCATCCTTCCTTGGGGGTCAAAAACGGTAATGGGAGCTAATGGCTCGCAATGCTGCAATGAAAACCAATTGGATGCGGGATTGGGTGCAATGGTCCAATCGAATGCTGTTGTGTTTGCTTGAAAGAGGTCGTCATCAATGCCGGTGCCCGTTCCGTACAGGTAGTATTCGTATTCGGCACGTTGCGGCGACAAACTCATGGCTTCAGAATTGGTTGCGCTGACGTAAAACTTGATGTTTTCACTGCTGAAAGAAGGCAGGCCAACCGAGTAAATCCCATCCAAAGCATACGCATCTCCCTGTGTCCCGTCATCGACCATGGTGACGGATTGAAAATGACTTGCAATGTCTCCGGTACAATAGCGCAACTGAACTTCTTCTGCACCGAAGACAGAAACAGATAGTACGTCGTTGCTAACGTCGGGAGAGCCCACGACGGGCGCTGTTTCAGAAATTTCGGGGTTGTCATAGAGAAATTCCATGCGCGCTTCGACCGTACTCAAAATCCCGCCAAACCCCCAATTCCCCCACCATAGCGATTCATTCACGTTGGAGGTAAACTGTGGCATTCCAAACAGACCGTTGTTGTCAGCGGCAGCATCAGCGTATGCAAGGCTTTGAAATGCATCAATATCGGCTTGTATCTCATCCGTGTTCATCGACTCTTCCATGATCGTGCGGATGTGTGCGATGTACTGCATTCGATACGTCGGATGATTAAAAAGATATTCTGTGAGTGGCCTGTTGTCTGCGGCGTCCCAACCGGTCCAAAATGGATCGAATTCGTACACTTCGTTAGGGTTCCAATAGCTCCAGCCCATGATGGCACCCACAAAGGAATTGTCAAAATCCCAAGGTATCATTTGGAACCGCTGTTCGCTGTCCTGGTAGAGATAGTAATTGTGCACGTAATATCCGTTGTACGTATCCAAGTTGCTCACGACAGTATTCACCGCCATCGCCCAGAGGAACCGGTCAATATTGAGCACGTCTGAAAGGGATTCGGGGTCGAATTCCAAAGTCGAGATGAGGTCCATTAAACCTTCCCATCCGTTATCAGACTTGATGGTATAGCTGTCATAATAGGTTGCCGAGTCCGCTCCTAAGTAAGCGAATGTGGGGTCACCGCCTTCCGTGCCGTCTCCTCCGTTGATTCCACAAAACACGCCTGCGCCATCTCCTTTAAATAGCGCTCCATCGTTTTCGCCAAAGTGCTTGCTCAAAAATTGTCTATTGATGGATTCTGTATTCACGTACATCCCGGTGTAATTGCCTTGGGTATGCAGTGGAATCAAATTGATTTCAGGGGTGGGAAGGTATTTCCGATAGATGCGACTCGCGATGTACTCCTTGCAGTAAGTCGGGTCGAACCAGGCATTGGCCAACTTGACCTTGTTGTATTCCATGAGTTTTTGTCCCGAAATCCAGTAGTTCATATCCAGGTTATAAGGCACCTTGACACTGCCTTGCTCGTGCGGCAAGCAGAAAGTAGAATTCCCTTTGTAACGAACGCCGACACTGTCCAAAACGATGCCGTCAAATGTCACGGTAGCCGGAAGTCGAAACGACGGGTCGGTGAAAAATGACTCGCCTAAAAGATCATTGTATGCAGGGTCTTCGAAATCGATGTGCAGATGACGCAAGTAACTAGGGTCATACAAGCCTCCCGCTGCGTCATAATGACTCTGTGGGTCAAATACGGTCAGGTTTTGAGCAGTAATCAGGGCTGGGAGACCCATTAAAAATGAGAAAAATAGAGTTCTCTTACTAAATGCTATCAACGTCTTCTGCATGATGTGAAGGTAAAAAAAGGAAGCGAAAGAACGTCTAGAATCGCCTTAATTTGAACGAGTTCAACCTGTGTAGGCGCTTGTAAAAGGTAATTTCATGAGGCTCAACGTCAATGGTTATTCGTGTTGGGTATTGGTTTCAAAGGCATCCTCAAGAGCAGTATGAGATCGAACAAGGCTGTCCAATTGATTCAACTTAGCCATGTATACATCGACCTGTCTCTGGCGCAGTTTGATGCGGTCTTTTAGTGCCAATGTTCGAAAGTAGAATTGAAGGTTTGAATAATGTTGCCGAATGGCTTCATCTTTAAAAAACATCCTGTTTTTTTCGATAGAATGTGTGTCAATAGCCATGTAATTCAAAAAAGGGTGGGCTTCGTTGTAGTAATTCATCGCGACACCGTCTACGAGATGATTATTGTCGTCCACTTGTTTGGCTGCGGCTTCATAGTAATCGCGAAGTTTCATGTTGACTTCAACGGGGAAGGATTGTATTCGTCCTGAATTGACCAATGACTTGTAGGTAGCATCTACCATGAAAAAGGTGGAATAGTTATAGACATATCCAATGGAGATTAGGCTGTCGGCAAAGGCGTCATATGCTAGCGTTCCTTCGCGTTGACTTTGAATCACTTCGAGCAACCTCAAAGCCTTGGTATCGCCCTCTAGAATATGGTCGTGGACACGATTGAGGCTTTGGTAATCGTGGTCGAAGTCAACCAGGAGGGCATGAATGTCCATTCGGTGCAACCGATCATTTTTCCGATCGGAATTCCATTCATTCATCCAGAATGACACGGAAATCCCTAAAAATACAACCAGAAAATCCAGGAACTAAAGGAGCCCAAGTTGGTTGGAACTTCTTGTTTTTAGATGTGTTTTCATTGCGCTCATTTCACTAGTGAAAGTAGCACTCTAAAAACGAAAAGATGACAGTTCAGATCAAGAACGCTTGTTTCTTTTTAGGCCAAAACTTGGGCGTCCTCCGCTCGCGCTTCCCGATTTGGAAGAATTGTCGCCACTTGGGCGGTCGGAACTTCGCTTCTTACCATAACTCTCCTTTTTTGGGAAACTGCCAGGACGGTCGGAGCTGATGCGTTGTCCATAGCTCTCTTTTTTTGGAAAGCTACCAGGACTGTCCGAACGCTTGGGGCGGTCATCCCCGTCAGAATTCCACTTCTTGGTAAAACCTTCTTTTTTCTTGTACCCACCTGACCCACCTGACCCACCTGACCCACCTGACCCACCTGAGCGACCCGAACCGCCGTAACCACCCGAGCCACCGCCGCGGCTATCAGAGTCTCTGCGGTTTCCATAGCCTCCTGAACGGCCGCCATATCCACCGCGACTAAACCCTTCCTTGCGATAAGGCTTATCCGGTTCGGCATTCGCTCGCTTGTTCAAATCTGTCTTTGAATCCAAGTTGAGACGTTTCATTTCGCCTGCAACGAGGCGTGCAATAAGCTCCTCTCTCGTGAGGTCAGCAAGTTGCTCATCGACCAGTTCAAGATGTTCGGAAGCGATTCCCACAGCGGCGGGTTGATCGCGCAACTCCGTTGCCCAATTTTTCAGGCGGGTCTGCACGATAGTCGTCGCGTCTGGAACAAGGATTTGTTCCATGGAAATGTCCAAGTCACGCGAGAAGCGATTGATGTGTCCCTTTTCTTTCT
>CAWVYB010000002.1:0-39791 GCA_963934215.1 uncultured Flavobacteriales bacterium
CACCTGAAGCGAATGACTGGGTTGAAGACAAACTCACAAAAGCGCAACGAACCAAGTCGACAGGGCCGCTCCAGCCACTTGTTGATGTTGTTCCGAAAAATATTTTTGGAGCGCTTGCGGATATGAGCATGCTGCAAATCATCTTCTTCGCCATCTTTTTCGGCGTCGTTGTCGTCGGTCTACCGGAAGACAAAAAGGGTCCGATTGTGCGTGCTATGGACGCCCTCAATGAGGTGTTTGTTCAAATGGTCTGGGTGGTCATGAAGGCGATGCCCTTTTTTGTTTTTGCACTGATGGCCGGACAGGTGGTCAAAGCTGCCGGTACAGATCCGGCTATGTTCCAGCAGCTTCTTAGTTTCCTTTTGCGCTATAGTTTGGTGGTTGTTTTGGGGCTGGCTTTAATGGTGTTCGTCATATACCCCATGCTTGTTCATCTTGTCGTTAAGGGGATGACATGGAAACAATTTCAGGCTGGCATGCGCGATGCGCAGATCACGGCATTTTCAACATCGAGTTCTGTGGCGACCCTACCCGTCACCATGAAGTGTGTGAATCAAAATTTAGGCGTCAGCACACGTACATCGTCCTTTGTCCTTCCTATTGGAGCGACTGTCAATATGGACGGTACCAGCATGTACCAAGCCATCGCCGTCGTTGCCCTCGCTCAATTTCACATGGTCGATTTGGAGTGGAGTCAGCAAGCTGTCATTGTCTTGACCGCCACCCTCGCTTCCATAGGAGCTGCAGCCATCCCTTCGGCGGGATTGGTCCTGATGATCATTGTTTTAGAGAGCGTAGGTCTCAACCCGGGATGGATTGCCTTGATCTTCCCTGTTGACCGCATTCTTGACATGTGCCGCACAGTCGTCAATGTCACAGGCGATGGTGCCGTTTCTTCAATCATCGCTGCATCTGAAAATGAACTGGAGCAGGCTTAAGATTTCCGCGAACATCGGCTTAACCATTTTGGCGATAGCGGGATTGGTAAACTGCGTGGCGGGACAAGATGACTCTTGCTTGGACTACAGCAACGAAAAAGTTGTCCGCTTGATGGAGAAAGCTCAAAACTCCTCAAAATACGATCGAGCTGAGCGCATTGCCTTCATCGAACTGGCCTACAGCAAGGACGAGGAATGCATGGCATGCCTTCTCGAGTGGGGAAAGTTAGAGTTTGCCGCAGCGAAGAAAACAGGAGCCAGTTTTTATGCTGCAAGAGAACCGTTGAGGGAGCTTTTAGGAAACTGCCCGTACTACCACGCTGACGCCCTTTACATCATGGGGGCAATGGCGTATGCCGATCGAGATTATCAAGAAGCCAAAGACTATTTTTCAGATTATCAAGACTTCCCTTCCGATCAGCCCGATAAGCTGGGAAAGCGCTACACCAAACAACTTGCAGAGGTCGAAAACGTATCAAAATTGATTCAGTTTCAACTGGATTTCTATCGGTATAAGGACGACATCACGCTCGAAATTATCAAGGAAGTCAGTTTTTACGAGGATGAGTTCCTTCCTGCCCTTTCTCCCGATGGTTCTTTGTTGTTTTTCACGCGACGAGGAAAGAAAAAAGCCAAGGGCGATGTTCTAACACGGGACGTTGAGACGTTCAACATGTCCTTGCGTTCGGATGAAACACAAAGTTTTACAACCGACGTGGCTTTAGACTCTCCCTTCAATACGGGATTGCGCTATGGTGGAGCGAGTATCTCTGTTGACAATTTGGAATTGTACATCGCAGCTCAAAATCCAACAGCGGCATTCCCTGAAAACATTGATCTCTTCATGACGCAGTATGAGGTGCTGGACCGCGATGATGATGGCAATTACCTTTACCTGTGGGGTGCTCTCAAACCGTTGAAAAACCTCAACAGCGCATCTGGATGGGAAGCTCAACCGGCGTTAAGTTCCGATGGAGAGCAGCTGTATTTTGCATCTGTCAATGACCGGAGCATGATGGATGCATCCGGAAATCGCACCATGGACATCTGGATGTCCGAACGAACTGAGGATGGAGACTGGGGGCCGGCTGAATTGCTTCCACGCCCTATCAATTCGACTTCCAACGACAAGGCTCCGTTTCTTCATCCTGACGGCAACACACTCTATTTTTCAAGCGACCGATCTCCGAGCGGTGGCGGCTATGACATTTGGTACTGCCACCGTGACTCCACAGGTCGTTGGGAGGACGCCAAAAACTTAGGAGCTCCGATCAATACGGACGGTGATGAGCATGGCTTGGTGGTGAGTACAGATGGCGAACAGGCTTTTTTCGCGAGCAGGCGAACAGGTACTAAGGGATTGGACCTCCTTCGGTTTCCGGTTCCTGAAGAATATAAACCGGAACAAGTCAGAATTGTGAAAGGAACACTTCAAGCTACCGACGGTGGCATCCCTCCTGGCGCTAAGCTCTATTTGCAGTATGCGAAATCGAAGCGCATCGAAACGATCGAAATCAATGAGGGTGATGGCCGTTTCGCCTCCATTGTTCGTCTCGACCAAGGCGAAGATGTCTTGCTCATATCTGAAGCTGAGGGATTGGCGTTTCAAGCGAGTGTCGTGGTGGACATCGAGCAAACGCCTCCCAATTCGGACGCCCTTGTCGCTCCTATCGTGTTGCAGCAACCGCTCAATGGGGAAGCGTTTGAAATCGGAGACATTCAGTACGCCTCAAATAGCGCAGAAATTGACCGGACTTCCATCATTATTTTGGAAGCATTCGCTTCATATCTCACACGGAACGAAGCCCTTGGCGTTCACATTATTGGTCACACCGATGATGTCGGCGCGGAACGCGAGAACCAAGTACTCTCCGAGCGTCGTGCACTAGCCGTTGCCACCGCTCTTGCCAACTATGGAGTTCCTGTGGCGCGAATCACCTCGCAAGGACTTGGAGAATCCCATCCCCTCGCACCCAATATTGATGCTGCATCCCGATCCATCAATCGACGAACTGAATTTGAAATCACGTTGAAAAACTGACTCTGGAGGCCATTCTTTTCCTGAGAAAACCGTAATCTTACGTTATGAAAAATGCATTGCTCCTCCCCCTCGTGTTGGTGTGCTTGTCAAGCTGCAATTCAGGTTCCTCTGAACAAACAGCGTCAACAGATGACACAACCGTTTGGACTTCGTACGGGGAGCCCATTGTCGATCTTTCCACGCCTGTATCAGCAAGCGATGTGGTCCGCTTGATGGATGAAGGAGAAAGTGGTCAAGGGATATTTGATGCGGAAATTGTTCAAAGCTGCATGACCATGGGTTGCTGGATGAGCGTAAAGGGACCACAAGGAGACACCGTCATGGTCTTCATGAAGGACCATGCTTTCTTTGTCCCGAAAGACAGCGTGCAAGGAAAACGAGCGTTGTTCTCGGGTGAAGCCTATTACGACACGCTATCTGTCGAATTTCAGAAGCACCTCTTAGAAGATGCTGGGGCTGATCAAGCGGCCATCGATGCCGTATCTGAGCCTGTTTTTGAATTGGCGTTTGAAGCCTCAGGCGTTCAGATTGCCGATGTTCCAAAAGGAGCTCCAATGGCCGAGGAATAAAATTCCATTCAGGTTCGAATTGTGACAGCTCCAAGAAAATGTGGAGCTGTCTCTTTTTTTGGCAATATCGCCATACAAATAGGCACAGCTTCGCGTTGAGAACTTCAGAGGGCACCGCTTTTCATCACGCAAAGCACCCTTAATTTCGAAAGGACCCAACATCTGAACATGTCGCAAGCTATCTCCCCCTTTTTTCGGATTCGCACGCTGTTGTTTTTGGCTCTTGTATCTGCACAATTCACGAGCTACTGTCAGTGGGATCAAAGCCCTTTTGACTCGCAACGTTTGTGGATGCAGGCCGAAGCAGAATGGGAGCACCATCAATACGGTTCGGCCATGAACCTTTACAGCCGTTGGATTCAATCCGATAACGAGAACCAGCCTTCGCTTTCTGCATTGGCCAACTTTAGATTGGCCGCTTGCGCAATCGAATTGCAGCATGCCGATGCGGAAAACGGCATTCAGAACTTTATGGAATCCTATCCTGAGTCTCCTTTGGTGCAAGAAGCTCAATGGATGTATGCCAACTTTCTTTACCGCAAGCGCGATTGGAACGATGCCATAGCAGCTTTCGAATCCATTCGCACAACCCGGATGCCCGTTGCACAAAAACGAGAGCTCCAATTCAAAAAGGGACACGCACAATTTGAATTGGAACGGTATGAAGATGCCCGATTGGATTTGTTCGCCGTGATGGAAAACCCTGAAGAGTCTGGCAAGTTTGCTGCGAATGCCCAATACTACTTTAGCCACATTTCCTATATCAAAGGGCAACCTCAGGTTGCGTTATCAGGATTCCAGTCGTTGGCTTCGAATCCTGAATTCGACCAAATTGTCCCCATTTACATTGCACAATTGCTGCATGAAACTGAGCAGTATGATGCCTTGATTGAATACGCCCCCACCGTCCTCCATGAGGACAGTCGAATCAACGAAGTGCAACGTGCCGATGTTTCTCGTTTGGTGGGAGATGCGTACTACCGGCAGCAACGATTCAAAGCGTCATTGCCTTATCTGGAAGAAGCATACACATTCAGCCGTGGTCGAGATCGAACCCGCGAATTTGCCTATCAAATGGGCTACGTTTACTACAGAGAAAAAGCCTATCGAAAAGCACTAAACTGCTTCACCTTGTCAGTTCGCGAGGAAGATTCCATGGCCCAAAATGGGATGTACCACATGGCCGACTGTTATCTCAGTCTTGGTGAAAAAGACAAGGCGCGCACGACCTTTAAAAAGGCATCACAGCTGGATTTCGACCGCGACATTCAAGAAGATGCACTCTTTAGTTATGCAAAGCTTGCTTACGAGCTCACCTACAATCCTTTTGACGATGCCATTGGAGCCGTAGAGCGCTATCTCAGAGATTTCCCAGAATCCAAAAGAAAGGAGGAGGCCTACGGGTTCTTACTCGAGGTGTATATGTCCTCCAAAAATTATGATCGCGCATTGGAGGCTTTGGAATTGATTCAAGAAAAAACACTGCCCGTACAGCAGGCATTTCAACTGGTTGCTTACAACCGTGGCGTCGAGTTGTTTCGAACAGGCAACTACCAGGAGGCTCTGCAGTATTTTGATGCCGTGAGGACGTACCCTGTAGACCCACTCCTCACCGCCGAGTCGTATTTCTGGCAGGGAGAATTGAATTATCTCTTGAAAAAATACACGGACGCTACAGGCCGTTACGCTGCCTTTGAATCCTCTCCAGGAGCTTATCAAAGCAGCCATTATGCGGACGGTATCTATGCGAGAGGTTACGCACTCTTCAAACGTAAATTGTATGTGGATGCCCTGAGCGCCTTCCGCTCCTATCTCAAGGTGGCTCCCGAAGCAAATGCAAGCAAGACTCGGGATGCCAAACTTCGTGCTGCCGATTGTTTTTTTTCTAAGAAGGATTTCGAAGCCGCATCACGGTACTACAACGAAGTCATTGGCTCGAGCGATAAAACAGAAGACTATGCCCGACTTCAACTGGCCGAATGTTTGGGCTCATTGGATCGGCCCATGGAAGAAATTGATGTGCTCAAAGAGATGATTGCTCGAGCCCCTCAATCAAGCTACATTCCTGAAGCTCTTTATTCATTGGGACGCAGCTATATTGAAACCAACCAACTCCCGGAAGCAAGGAACGCCATGGAGCGTATGCAAAGCGAATTCCCCAATTCGGCCCGTTTCAAGTACGCCTTGGTTGATCTGTGTTTAATCGGTGTCAAGGAAGGACGCGATGAAGATGTCCTTGGTATCTGGGAAATCATTCGCCGTGACTATGGACAAGATGCCATCGCCGGAGATGCTTTCAATGTTGTGGAACCCCTTCTCATTGATCGTGGTTTACTCGATAACATTCCCTCAGGTGTAGGTCTCAACGGCGATGAAATTGAAGAGCGACTGTTCAATGCCGCGCGATCTTTGGCTTTAGAGCGACTGTGTGAAAAGGCCATTGTCCGTCTCGGCGAGTACATTCGATCGTATGATCAAGGACACTTTTTGACGGAAGCTCATTTTTTCTTAGGCAACTGCTATTTCGATGATGATCAGGTCAATCAAGCCCGTGCTGCTTTCGAATATGTTTTGAATCAACCCGTTAGCGATTACACAGAACTGGCAGCGCTGGGCGCAGCAACGATCGCATGGAACGCTGAAGACTGGGCTGGAGCATTGCTTCACTATCGAACGCTTGAGTCCGTTAGTATGCTCAAAGAAAACGTGCTCGAAGCACGCATTGGCTTGATGCGCTGTTTATACCTTCTGGGAAATACCGAGGAAGCCATGACCTATGCCAACCTTGTCTTAGAAGACAGTCAAACTCCCGAAGACATTCAACGAACCGCTGTCTATTGGAGGGGCAAGATTTTATTGGAACGAGGGGATGAGACCCCGGCATCTGTCGATCTAAAAACCATAGCCAGCTTTGGCGGGGAGCGTGGCGCTGAATGCCAATATCTCTTGTGCAAAATCAATTTTGACCGCAAGGATTATCAGGCAACGGAGTCCTCTGTTTTTCAACTCATTGATCAATTTTCAGCTTATGACGAGTGGAAATTCCAAGCGTTTTTATTGCTCGTCGATACCTACATCGAAATGGAAGATTGGTTCCAAGCCCGAACCACCGCACAGAGTATTTTAGAAAACGTAGCATTGGAATGGGTTCAAAACCGAGCCTCAGCTCAAGTAGACCGCATTGACCGTTTGGAGCAAGAGATTCTCCTCCAAGTCATAGAAAGCGATAGCATACCAGCTATTCCTTCAGGCGCTACTTCCTTGCCTATTGACACCTTGAACACCGAGAAACCTTGAAGGCCATGAACTACGCTTCAAACAAAAATCACCCATTCATTGCATGGGCTATCATTGGGAGTCTTTTCGCTTCAACCCCTGTGTTTGCTACTGGTGATACATTGGACTTGGATGTCACCTTCATAGGAGATCGTGAGATTTTACTCCAGGACGCGCACAAACAATTGCACTGGCCAGAGCCCGCTCAACTCACAACGACAAAACCTACATTCACTTATTCTATGCTCTCTAAGCGAATGAACGTTCAACCGGAATGGTCTAAAAACGGCCCCGTTCGCCTTCGGGTAAGCGAACCATTGCGAAGACTCTACAAAGGACACATTCAAGCTGGCTTGGGCAATTACATCAGCCCGACTGTTCATTTCAGCTATACCGATTTGAGATCCCGAGAAGGCACATGGGGCATTCAAGGTGGTCACGACTCAAGCCAAGGGGGGTACGCATCGGTCGATAGCATTGAAGACGTGTTTAGCACAAGCAGCATTGCGTGCTGGGGAAAACGTTTCTTAGGCTCTGAATCTGTTGAAGTTTCGAGCGATTGGAGCCGACAGCGGGTAAGTTTGTTTGGAGGCGCACCGGATTTACTCGGAACAGCATCGTCGACAAAACGCATTTACAATGTTTGGGGAGTCCATGTCGATGCGCAAAATTTTGAAACAAAAAACAAAAGCCTCCAACATCAAATTCAAGCATCCTATCAGCTTTTAAACGATGGAGGAATACAAGAACACAATGTTGATCTACACGTGGAAGTGCAATTCAATGGCAAAACACCTAGCCAATCCACCTCAAATGAATTCGAAGCACTCCCCATCTCCCTCCTACTGCACTCCAACATCGATCGGCTCACACGCTCCGTTGAGGGTTCCGAGGCTCCTACCATTCGACAGGCCATTTTTGATTTGCACGGCCGCTTCAGTAAAACATTCGGAAACATAAAAACAACCGCAGGAGCCGGTATTTGGATCGATGCGCAAGGAGAGAAGCCTTTTATGCCTGTCCTTGAATTAGAAGCTTCCACAAGTCTTTTGCGGGACCTCTTCATCCCGTACCTCAGAGTAGATGGCGGGATTCTACAAAATCGCTATCAAAAGCTATTGGACTCCAATCCGTTCCTATCAACCAATGCGGATTCGCTCAACAACTCATATGAAAAAATTCACGCGCAAATTGGTCTTCGAGGATCCATTACCAAAGCGTTTACCTTCAACCTGAGTGGACATCATCAACGGTTCGATCAGTTCTTACTTTGGAGAGGAGACGCATTGAGCCTGCGCCAGGAAACATTTACCCCCCTCTATGCCAATTTCAATCAAACCTCCCTTCAAGCGGATGCCTCGTGGAGACTCGGGTCTGCGTTCACGCTCACAGGAAGCCTTCAACAAAACTCGTATTCATTTGAATCAGATAATGACGAAGTGAACCGTCCTTGGAACTTACCGACGTTACAGACAGAATTAGGCGCTGTATACACCTGGAAAGAAAAAGTGCGTATCGGCAGTCAAATCGAACTATTAACGGGTCGAAATACCCTCCAATCGTGGTCGGTAGATGGGGCAATTGCGTTGTACAGCGAAGACGATTTGGTGGGGTTTGAGACGCCATTGGGAGCCACTACATCGTGGAACATGCAGTTGGAGTACCTCTACAATGGACGCTTGAGCGGCTGGATCCACTTGAACAATATCCTGAACCAGGCCAACCCTTTTCTACCGGGCTACAACAGCCAAAAATTCAGGTTTCAAATGGGCATGAATTATGCGTTCTAAACACTTGTGAGCAACCCGGTTGTTTTTTGTGAATAAGTGGCGCTTTAAAACGGCTATTTCTCAGCATTTGCAGGCCTTTCATGCGTAAATTCGAAGGTAGATTGCGTCGCTAGCGACACTACCAAATTTTAAGCGAAAGCCATGGCGGAAGAAAACCAGAACGAGGGACCATCAACGGACTCTACTCCCCCTTCATCGAATACGAATAAAAGCAATTACGACGCGAGTAATATCCAGGCCCTCGAAGGGATGGAACATGTGCGCATGCGGCCTTCCATGTACATCGGTGACGTGGGGGTTCGCGGATTGCACCATCTCGTATATGAGGTTGTAGACAACTCGATTGATGAGGCCCTTGCCGGTCATTGCACCACAATTGATGTGATCATCAAGGAGAACAATTCCGTTCGCGTTGAAGATAACGGTCGGGGAATTCCGGTCGATATGCACGAAAAAGAAGGCGTGTCCGCTTTGCAAGTGGTCATGACCAAAATTGGAGCTGGCGGTAAGTTTGACAAAGACAGCTATAAAGTCTCTGGAGGATTGCACGGTGTGGGTGTTTCGTGCGTTAACGCATTGTCCTCGCACTTGCTTGCAGAAGTGCATCGCAACGGCAAAAAGTACGACCAGTCATACAGCCGTGGAAAAGAACTCTATGCTGTTAAAGAAATTGGAAAATCTGATAAAACAGGGACCATCGTCGAATTCAAACCCGACGAAGAAATCTTTGAAACACTCATTTATTCCTATGCCACATTGGCGGATCGTTTGAGAGAACTTTCGTTTCTGAATAAAGGATTGACCCTCACGCTCAAGGACGAACGGGAGACATTGTTTGATGATGAAGGCAAAGACTTAGGATTCAAATTTGAAGAGTTCCATTCCGAAGATGGATTGAAAGATTTCGTGAATTATCTTGATGCAAATCGGGAGCACTTAATCCCTGAGATCATCCACGTAAGTGGAGAGCGTAGCGGAGTCCCTGTTGAAGTAGCGATGACATATAACACCTCTTTCACAGAGAATTTATACTCGTACGTCAACAACATCAACACGCACGAAGGCGGAACTCACCTTTCCGGATTCCGCAGAGGATTGACCTTGACCCTGAAAAAATATGCCGAGAGTACAGGCATGTTGGATAAGCTTAAATTTGATATTTCAGCGGATGACTTTCGTGAAGGCTTGACTGCAGTTGTCAGTGTCAAAGTCGCTGAGCCGCAGTTTCAAGGACAGACGAAGACGAAGCTCGGAAACGCTGAAGTTTCAGCGCCTGTGAGCCAAGCGGTCTCTGATATGCTCCAAGACTACTTGGAAGAGCATCCAAACGACGCTCGGATCATTGTCAACAAGGTCATCCTAGCGGCCCAAGCAAGACACGCAGCACGGAAAGCGCGTGAAATGGTTCAGCGCAAGACCGTGATGAGTGGTTCAGGACTCCCTGGCAAGCTCGCCGATTGTGCCGAGAAAGACCCCGCATTGTGTGAAATCTTCCTAGTGGAGGGTGACTCTGCGGGTGGCACAGCCAAGCAAGGACGTGATAGGCACAATCAAGCGATCATGCCACTGCGCGGTAAGATTCTCAATGTAGAGAAGGCCATGAAGCACAAGATCTTCGAGAACGAAGAGATTAAAAACATCTACACCGCATTGGGTGTCACGTTGGGAACGGAAGAAGACGAACGCGCTTTGAACATTTCCAAGCTACGTTATCATAAAGTCGTCATCATGTGTGATGCCGATGTTGACGGTAGTCACATTGAGACATTGATCCTCACCTTCTTCTTCCGACACATGAAGGAGTTGATTGAAAATGGCTATATCTACATCGCCACTCCTCCGCTTTATTTGGTCAAGAAAGGATCGCGCCAAGTGTATGCTTGGAATGATGACGAAAGAGATCTTTTGATTGAGCAATTCAAAGGCGCTTCAGGCTCCGATGCTGGCATTGGCATTCAGCGATACAAGGGTCTTGGTGAGATGAATGCGGAACAGCTCTGGGACACCACTCTGAATCCAGAATTCCGAACACTGCGTCAGGTTACCATTGAAAATGCAGCTGCCAGTGATCACGTATTCTCGATGCTGATGGGAGATGAAGTTCCACCGCGTCGCGCTTTCATTGAAGAAAACGCCAAATACGCGAACATCGATTTCTGATTTCACTGGAATCACGTTATATGCCATGAACTGGGAAGGAAAATGCGTCTGGATTACGGGAGCCAGTAGCGGAATCGGGCGCGCTGCTGCTACGGAGTGGGCGCGTGTCGGCGCCGATGTCATCCTTTCCTCTCGTCGCCAGAAAGCGCTTGAAGAAGTGACTTCTACTTGGACTCCTGAAGAACAACGCCGTGCTTTGGTTTTACCATTGGACCTTGGTGAACCTGGGCTCATACCAGGCTTAGCAAAACAAGCGTTGGCGTGGAAGGGTAAGATTGATGTCGTCGTGCATTGCGGTGGCATTAGTCAACGGTCACTCGCTATTGACACGGGTCTTGAAGTGGATCGCCGCGTTATGGAAATTGACTATTTCGGAACGTTGGCTCTTACGAAGGCTATTCTTCCTGAATTCGCACGAGTTCAATCAGGCCATTTTGTCGTAGTGACGAGCCTCATGGGGCTTTTCTCCGCTCCTTTAAGGTCCGGCTATTGTGCTGCCAAACATGCCTTGCATGGCTTTTTTGAAGCGCTTCGTGCGGAGCATCACGACGACAACATTGACGTGACCATGGTCTGTCCTGGCTTTATTCGAACCTCCATCTCTGTCAATGCCATGGTAGGCGATGGCAGTCAACAAGGAACCATGGACGCAAAAACAGGCGCCGGTATCACCGCAGAAGCCTGTGCCAAGCAAATGATCCGGGCTGTCGGGCGTAAAAAACATCAAGTCTTGATCGGACGTACTGAGCTACTTGCTGCGTACCTCAAACGATTTGCACCGCGTTTGCTGCGCATCATCGTTCGGAAAGCGGCAGTTCGCTAAAACGAAATCAAGAAAGTTTAGTTTTCTGGAGAAGGGCTCGCTGTTCCTCCAAACATCCAGTCTCTTGCCCCTAACATGAGCGGCTGCATAAAGCAGTCTTCACCTACGAAAGGAACATCCTTTCGTAAAGAATCCTGAAGCTTGGCTAGGCGCGGAGCGAGTCCATCTCCATCTTTCAAATCACAGGCCTGAGCCGCTACTAAGCACTCTACAGCCAAAACTTGCTCCACATTATCCAGTACACGCCATAATTTTAATGCGGCATTAGCTCCCATACTCACATGATCTTCTTGCCCATTGGAACTGTCGATTGTGTCTGAAGATGCCGGCATGCACAATTGCTTGTTTTGTGAGACCAAAGAGGCAGCCGTGTATTGAGGAATCATGTATCCGCTATTCAGTCCAGGGTTGGACACCAAGAACGGAGGCAAACCATGCTTGCCAGATAGCAACTTGAAGGTTCTTCGTTCAGAAATGCTTCCCCATTCATGGGCGGCCAAAGCCAGCTGATCCAACTGCAATGCCAAGGGCTGTCCGTGAAAATTTCCTCCAGATAAAATACGGCCTGATTCCGGAAAAATTAAGGGATTGTCTGTAACTGCATTTACCTCATTTTCAAACACTTCTCTAGCTATACCTAAAGCATGACGCGAAGCTCCATGAACTTGAGGAGAGCAACGAAAAGAGTACGGGTCTTGTACTTGTTCACGCGGCAAGTCTTGCCAGACACTGTCCTTGATCCAATTGCGGATGTTGGCAGCGGATTCTTGAGCTCCTTTGTGATTTCGAACCTCGTGAATGGAAGCATCAAACGGCTCAGGACGTCCATTCCATGCCTCCAAAGACCATGCGCACAAAGCGTCTGCCCATGCCGCAATTTTATCCATGCGCTGAACTGCCATAATCCCGTATCCCAGCATCAGTTGTGTTCCATTGATGAGCGCCAACCCTTCTTTGGCCCCCAATTCAATCGGATCCCAACCCTTTGCTTTCAAAACCGTTGATGCAGGAACCACAGCGCCATCTACCACAAGCTCCCCTTCACCGATCAAGGGCAATACGAGATGCGACAATGGGGCCAAATCTCCGCTTGCACCCAACGATCCTTGCGAAGGAACAACAGGAAGCACTCCTTCATTTAGATGTGTTAACAAACGCTCTACTGTCACCAATTGCACTCCGCTATGCCCCTTGGACAACGATTTTATTTTAAGCAGCAGCATCGCGCGCACAATCAATTTGGGAACATCCTCTCCCACTCCACAGGCGTGAGAAACCAAAATGTTGCGCTGCAAAGCTTGCAACGAATCATTATCCACGCGGGTGTGTGCCAAGTCACCAAATCCTGTATTCACCCCATAAATGGCGCCTTCATCGGCATTGGCTATCGTTTCCTGAAGAAAACCGTAGCACTTTTCAATGGCCTCTTTTGCATCATCTGCCAGTTCACCCACATGTTCCGATTGAAGTTTTCTCCAAACATCCTCCAAAGTCCACCAATTTAAATCCATATCGCGTACTGATTTACGCCACCAAGATAATGCCATTGGGTCCGAATTGAACGCTGTATATTCGGATTCGGAAACGAGCGCCTAACGTTCTCAACCTCCAAAAGACGAATTTCTTCATGACGATTTCGATTGATTTGCATCCCAGACGAAACACACAGAAGTGTGTGTTCATTTTAATGATAATCAGCTTTTTTCACTCTGCTTCAATTTCTCAAGAAATGAGCAGGTCGGATACTCGAGATACAGACATCTCTGTTGAGCTGAACACGTTGGAAAATGGACTACGCCTCATTTCGATAGCTGACACAGCCGCAACTCGCGTTTTCTGGTCGATTAAAATGAAGACTCCTTTGGCGTTGGAATTGGAACGCACAGGGGTCGCTCAATTGACCGGAGACATCATGCGCTCCGGAACTGCGCTGCGACCCTTGGACTCCTTGGACCTTCTATTGGATGCATATGATGCCGAAATCATCACGCGCCAAGGCCTGTTACGCGCTTCTTGTCCCAAAGCATATGCCCAAGAAACGTTGGCGTTGCTAGTGGAGGTTCTACGTTATCCAGCCTTCACCGAATCGGCTGTCAATGAGGCCATAGATCGCTACCGCCTCGCCCTGTCCACACAAGAGAACAGTTCCGAAATCCGCGCTCATCAATTGAGTTTGCAACGGGTATTCACGAAGAAACACCCCTATGGGGAAACGATCTCTCCAACATCGCTTGACTCAATCTCTCAGATTGATTTGATACAACACCATGCCCTGCACTACCGCCCCCAGTATGCTAGCATCGCTGTTACTGGAGATTTGACTCATGAGGAAACCCGCACTTGGATTGAAGCCGCATTGGGCGATTGGTTGCCACGGGAAATTCCAATTGTCCGACATAGCGCTCCAATCAAACCACTTCAAAACCGCGTTTGCTTTGGTGAGATTCCCGGAGAGCAACACATGGCTTTGGAACTTTCTCACACCGTCTCATTAAAACCGGGACATTCTGACCAAGCTGCATGTGTCGTTTTGAATGCCCTACTCACGCATCCAACACTTCCTGGATTTCTTATTGATACCACGTGTTCCACTCCTCTGTGTTCTCCGAGTCTGACCTCTAGCTTAATTGCAGATCATTTGTTGGGGAGCTTTCGAATTCAATCCGTGGAAACACCCCATCAAGTGATTCCTTTCATTGAGAAGTCTATCGCCTCCATGCAGGACCTTGCAAACAATCGAGTGGATGCTAGATTGGTTCAATCGGCTGTTGAGGCGGTCATTACTGACATGCAACTCGACAATGCAGAAAAACACTTGAAAGCTTGGCACGATGCCATTTTGTATCGAGACGATTCGGAAGGGCCACACGCTTTTATGAAGGCGTTGCAAGCAGTCACCCCCTCGGATATCCAACGGGTCGCCATTCAGTATTTACGTCCTGCCAATCTCATCATTGCCCTTGCTGGCGACCGCTCACTGATTCCAGAAGGGTTAAACCGTTTTAGCGGCCATTCAGAAATTGAGTTTTTTGACGTTCTTGGCAAGCGTATTTTGCAACTCGACCCCGCACCAGTAGGAGAAACGGCAGAGACCGTATTCCTCGATTACTACAACGCTCGCGGCGGATCGGAAGCGTTTGAAACACTAAAGTCTCTTGTGCAAATTGCTGACGCGACTGCAGGTTCTGAAATGAAAATTGAGATGGAAATCAAGACCAAATATGGTGTTGGCATCTTAACTCATGCATCGTTGAATGGCAACCTTATGATTGAACAAATCATAACGAAGTCGAGAGGTGTAAATCGCATCAATGGCGAATCCAAAGCCCTGCCTGAATCAGAATTCAAAAAACTGAGCCAATATCTTTATGCCGCCCATTTTTTACATTTAACTGACCTCAACCTGACAGCCGAACTTCTCGGCATGGATCGCGCTGAAGATGGACCACACTATGTTGTGGAAATCCAATCCCAAGGTGAGCCTTATGAAACGCTGTATTTCCAAAGTGAGTCACATCTGCTGGTGAAATCGGTAGGCGAACGCAAAGGTCCGGCAGGCCCTGTGGTAATCGAAAGCACCTTTTCAGACTACCAATGGGTAGACGGGCTGTCTTTTCCAATGACCACAGTACAAATGACCAATGGACAGGGTACGACCCTTCGCATGCGTAAAACCATCCCAAACGGTCGGGTTTTATCCAACCTCTTTGAACACAATTGAATCATGAAAATGACCTCATCACACGCTGAACCTCTGATTCAACTCGATCACGTCGCAGTCGCCCAAGACGAGCATTGGATCATTCAAGATGTGAACCTCACAGTTCACCCGGGAGAGTTTGTTTACCTCATCGGGCAAACAGGTTCTGGCAAAAGCTCCTTACTCAAAGCCCTTTACGGAGAGATTCCATTGGCCTCCGGAACAGGCCATGTTTGCGGACATGATCTTCTCAAAGTAACGCGTCACAACATTTACAACTTACGTCGCGATCTGGGCATGGTCTTTCAAGATTTTGCGCTCTTGCCCGATCGAACGGCCGCCGAAAATCTCGCTTTTGTGCTAAAAGCAACGGGATGGAGTGAACAGTTAGCAATCGATCAGCGGGTTCAAACATGTTTGGATCAAGTTGGCCTCGGTACAAAAGGATACAAAATGCCTCATGCGCTTTCTGGCGGTGAACAACAACGAGTTGCCATCGCACGCGCTTTGCTCAATGAGCCTCCGCTTATTGTTGCTGACGAACCGACAGGAAATCTCGATCCAGATACAACCGAGGGCATCCTCGAACTGTTACACGAATTGGTGAGAAATGACCGTTCAGTCATTATGGCAACACATGACCACGCCGCATTTCAACGACATCCTGGCAGAGTCATCCAGTGTGCTCAAGGGCGAATCGAACCACTTGATTCCTTGGCCGTATGACCCCCATAAAAATGAAACCGCTCGCGATAGTGATCCCTGTAAAGGACAACTACCAAGGGCTTCGGAAAACACTGGAAGTTCTCTGGAAAGCGACCGCCATATCGGAACACGTGGAAATTGCGATCGTCGACGCGGGAACGTGTCCGGAAACGAGCCAATGGCTTCTGTCACAAGACCATCGCATTGAGCACATTCGATCTGCTCAAGACAACGGTGTCTATGACGCTATGAACTACGGTAAGAACACCGTAAATGCCCCGTGGATCTGGTTTGTAGGCGCTGGTGATATCCCAGATGAAGAAACGTTGCTTTCGGTCTTAGATTCCATCAAGTCTTGGGATACACAGCAACTTCAGATTCATGGAGTTGCCATTGAAAATCCCGAAAGCGGAGTTCCCGCTCATTATCCGTCACGATGGGATAGCAGTATGATCTGGAGGAACACCACACACCATCAAGGGGTGATCTATCCAACGGAGCAACTCAAGGCACATGCCTTTAATGTTGAGCATTCCATTTTAGCTGATTATGGATTGCATTTGCGTCTATTCAAACAAGGAATCGAAGCACAACTGCATCCACAAACTATTTGCAAGGTTGAAGCAGGCGGAGTATCACGACGCTTCAACACCAATCTTTACCGTGAAGAGTGGAAGGTTAAAAAGTCGGTGCTTCAAGGTCCCACAAAATGGGTACACCCCTTCTGGCTCTTGGTCAAATACGTATTTAAAAAGT
Source organism: uncultured Flavobacteriales bacterium (assembly GCA_963934215.1). Taxonomy (GTDB): domain Bacteria; phylum Bacteroidota; class Bacteroidia; order Flavobacteriales_D; family Sanyastnellaceae; genus UA16. Next base: position 16,759 of record CAWVYB010000002.1, read on the forward strand.
CAAGGTGGCCCGTGCCTGCTTGATTCAAGCGCCTGCTTGCTCCAATGCGCGGTGGATGTTTTGCTCTTCTGCCCCCCAATGCAAACTCAAAGCGGCCAATTCGCAGCGTGTCCTCCATTCTGGATTCGGGACTTGTAACACACGCTCTATCGCCTCTGCGATGTTTTCCGGTTGGTGGTCCGTGATGACTTCACCAATTTTCCATTTTTCAACGATACGCGCGACTTCAGGCATAGGGCTTACGACCACAGGCACCCCTGCATGGATGTAGTCAAACAATTTATTGGGAAGGCTCATCCAATAATTCCCATGGACGCCTCGATCCAAGCTTAAGCCAACATCCGCCGATGCTGTCACTTTTCGCAGGGACTCAAACGGAAGTTTAGGCAAACAAAATAATCTACCTTTTGCGGAATCTACTTGTTCCAAAGCCCATTCAAACTCCACTCCTGCACCTACCACCACCAACGTTCCTTTCGCTATGGCATCGAGCGCCGCAACCGCTTCACGCACTCCGCGATCCTTATCCAAAAAGGCACCTTGCAAGATGAAAATGGGCCGAATGCATGGGATGTTATAGTCCGCCCAAAGCTTATCATCTCGGTTCCCAATTTTCTGCGACAACGGCATGTTTCGAACCACAAGAGGTCTGCCTGCAATCCCGTTTGGATAGCGCTCAAGGTAGGCGTCCGCAATGGCGTCGTTGACCGTGATAACCGCATTCAATCGAGGGAACAACAACTTTTCCACTGCAAGCCAAACACCGCGTTGAAATGCCCGGCCCGTGAGACCTGCTGCCTCAGTGAAGTATTCGTGACTATCATAAATCAAAGGCTTTCTTCGGAGCACTTTTACTAAAAAAGCTGGTAAAAGCGTATCCAAATCGTTGGCCCAAATGGCATCATAAGGCATCGACAACAGCTTCCAAAACAAGGACCATTGAAAGCATGCATAAAAACCAACCCCCGTGTGAAAAGGCAATTTAAATCGGTGATGCCGGCGCTTCGTTTCAATCGGAACTGAATCCGGAAGCATCCGACCCAAAAGGAAAATTTCCCACCCCGCCTTTTCCAGTGTAGCACATGTTTTGGAGACACGTTGATCGTGGGCTAAGTCATTGGAGACCAGCACCACCATTCGTTTATTGCTACGCGTTGACAAAGACCCTAAGATTTCATCGACTCTTGAACCTTGCGCAAAACACGCTTCGTGTACTCCGGGAAGTCAGCCCCCATCATCCAGCCAAAGTAGCCTGGATTCGCGCGTAAAATGGACTCTACTGTCTTGCCCTTGTGCTGCCCAAAATTGAACAAGACCTGATCCGTCTCATCATAGACAAATCGACCAGCCAGGTCCGCAAAACGTTGTCGTTGACAGAAGACATGCAAAGCATCCATATCAACTGGAACAGGACCGATATCATCACCATTGCTCGCTTTGACCACTGCAGTCTTATAGCGTTCCAACTGTGCCAATAGCACCTCGAGGGTAGCCTCTGTATCGGGAAGCGCTTCATGTGCACCGTCCAATTCTTTGTCACAATAGAATCGAAAAGCAGCGCGTAACGTGCGTTGTTCCATCATATGAAAGATGTTCTGGACGTCAATCAAGTTTCGCCCCTCTACCCCAAAATCGATGCCTGCCCGCAAAAATTCTTCGGCTAGAAAAGGCACATCAAATCGATTCGAATTGAACCCTCCGAGATCGCATCCTTCAATAAATTCAGACATGCTCTTTGCATATTGACGAAATGTTGGCTTGTCTGCAACATCAGTGTCGTATATACCATGAATGAGACTCGTCTCAATCGGAATGGGCCTTTCAGGATTGATCAATACCCGATGTTCCGGTCCACGCTGCTCTGGCTTCTTTTCAACGGTCCCATCAGGTGAGACCTTGATCATAGCCAATTCCACGATGCGATCCTTGGACAAATCGGTCCCTGTCGTTTCCAAGTCAAAAATGACCAACGGTTTCTTCAAATGAAGCATAGAAAAATTCATGGCCGCAAGTTCGAACATTCCGACCATACCTGTGACTACTCAACTCGCAATCTTTGGCTGGTTTTACACCACTGGACGCTCCGGATCGAAGGCCTCTAAATAATCAGCGACTCGGCGAACAAAGCTCCCTCCCAACATCCCATCCACCACACGGTGGTCATAGCTATGACTCAAGAACATCATTTGACGAACAGCAATCACATCCCCATCGGGAGTCTCCAAAACAGCCGGTTTTTTACGAATCGCTCCCAACGCCAAAATGGCAACTTGGGGCTGATTGATAATCGGAGTCCCCATGACATTGCCAAAGGTGCCAACATTGGACATGGTATACGTTCCACCAGCCGTGTCATCCGGCTTCAACTTTCCTCTTCTGGCTCGATCCGCCAAATCATTGACTTGCTTCGCCAAACCGACCAAACTAAACTGGTCTGCATTTTTGATAACAGGCACAATCAGATTGCCTGAAGGCAGCGCAGCGGCCATGCCAAGATTAATTTGTTTCTTAATGATGATCCGATCACCGTCTACGGTCGCATTGACCCCAGGGAAATCCCGAATCGCCTTCACGATAGCCTCCGCGATCAATGGAGTAAAGGTCAATTTTGTCCCATGAGCCTTTTCAAATTCCGCTTTGTTTTTGCTCCGCCATTGTACCATTCTGGTAACATCCGCCTCAACAAAGCTGGTCACATGCGGACTTGTCTGTACTGAACGCACCATGTGATCAGCGATCATTTTTCGCATGCGGTCCATCTCAATAATTTCATCTTCACCAGACACAACAACCGGAGGAGCAACCGACGCACTAAATGTCTTTGAAGAAGCAGGTTTAGCCGCATTAACCGGCGCACTTCCTCGCATGGACAAAAAGCTCAAAATATCTTTTTTAGTCACACGACCTTCTGAACCAGAGCCTACAATCGCCTCCAGCTCGGAGGTCGTTACGCCTTCAGATTGAGCAATACTTCGAACGAGAGGCGAATAAAAGCGTCCTCCAGCACCCGTTCGTGCGGGCATTGTTTCCAATGGCACCGAAACGGCAGACAACACTGCAGGAGATGGAACTGGTGATTCCGCACTTACCGGTGCTTTCACGACCGCGGGAGTCGGAACTGCCGCAGGCGCAGAGAGCGCTGCCGCAGCAACCGTTGCTTCTCCACCAATCTCAAATCGAGCGATGGCCTGCCCAACGGCCACAACATCCCCTTCAGCGACCAACCACTCGACGAGCGTCCCGTCTTCTGGAGCAGGAACTTCACTGTCTACTTTGTCCGTAGCTATTTCAACAAGAGGCTCATCGGACTCGACGAACTCACTCGGTGAAACGACAAGTTTGGTGATCGTGGCTTCTGCCACACTCTCACCCATTTTAGGAAGGAGGATTTCAATTGTTGCCATGGCGATGTATTGCGCGACGCGAAATTAGGGCTTCCTGGATGACTCCAAGGTCTGTCGTCCAACGATAATCTCGAGCGTAGGTCAAATTGATGCGCTGTCGCACACGAGAATTCGTTGATTCAGAGCAACTAAACAGATGTCGCTTCAGCCCCGGAAGTTCTTTTATTTCTGAAGAAAACCCCACCCAAGTGGCCCTTCCGAGCAAGACTTGTAGTGCTCCTTGAACCCAAGAAAACCGTGCTAAAAGGAGCCACACAGGCAGTGTGAGTATGACTAACAAAGAACAAATAATATCGAAAAGTCGCTTCGTTCTTTTGGAACCAGGACGCTGTATGGCCCGGTGCAATTCTGTAATGGGAGCCATTTCTGGACCTCCCGACCCCATGATATGCCCTTTGTTTTTTCCGGTTTCCGACCACGCTATTCGGAACTGAACGCGACTATCTGCCACACGACTCATCAAATGAATGATGTTCAATGCAGTCAAATCATGGCCGCTCAATACCACTTCGTTGATGCGATGCACTCGAACAGCCTCGTCCAAATCCTTTGCTGAACCGATCCAATGGATGTTATTCAACCCGCTCTTCTTCACCAAAATAGCCGGGTCAATTTCATCGGGGAGTAGCGCCCACATCGCCGAATCAGCAGTCCCGCGCAACTCAACTGAATCAACCAGGTCAACCAAGTGCTCTAAGTCCGCAGGCCCAGACACAAATAACCTTCTATGGACTTGTTGATTTTTCCAATTTGGGCCGCCCACTATTTTTCTAAAGACCATGAACACCGTCAGAGCAATTCCTGAACCGGCCAATAAAATGGCTCGACTAAACCGCAACGATTCAGGAAGCAGCCCGTAGACCGCAAATAGCACCAAGCTACCAAAGGCAACGCCCTTCAGAATGCGCGTACCCCGCCATGGTTGATCGTAGCCACCGCTCAACCAAACCGAAGTCATCCATGTTGAAGCATATACCGCCAAAGCTAACGTTGCCGATCTCCAGGGGTACACAATACCCGATTGGGCGCTGTACAATTGCATCAAGGCTACCAATCCTGCGAAAATCAGAGAAAGCTCCATTGCTGGCAACGCCCATTTTTTGACCACGCGCGAAAAAATAGCTAAAGCCGCCCTGAAATAAATCGCAATTTGAATCAAGGCCAACAACACCTTCCCTTCACTGCCTTCAAAATGTGTTCTGGCAAAAATGAGCATCGCTTTGTAAAAGACCAACACATAATTCAACGACCCCTTCTTGGTGCTTTCTCCCTTGTAATGAATGATCGAAGTCCCCGCATAATAGTGGTTCTCCCAACCTCCTTTGAGCAAGCGCCAGCTGAGATCGATGTCTTCTCCGTACATGAAGTATTGCTCATCCAACAAACCAACCTGATCCAATGCTTTACGGCGCATCCACATAAACGCACCGCTTAAAATCTCGATTTGGGCATCCTGATCTCGAGATAAATGTCCTTGGTAGTATTGATTAAAACGAGATGACTTCGGTGCCAATCGATAGATTCCCGAGATCTTACAAAACGAAGCCCATGGAGATGGAAGCCCACGTTTTGATTCAGGAAGGTACCGGCCTTGTCCATCCACCATCGGAACACCCAGTCCTCCCAGTTGTGGGCGGGCATGAGCATAAGTAAGTGTTTTAACCAATGCATCTTCAGGGATGACGGTGTCCGGGTTGAGAAGAAGCACCCACTCTCCACTTGACTGCCGCACAGCCGCATTGTTGCCCCTTGAAAACCCCACGTTTTCTTCCAACGCGAGCAGTTTAACCTCTGGAAAGTCCCGCCTAACCATGCCACAAGAACCGTCGACGGAGCGGTTGTCTACCACCCAGACTTCCGCTTGAAAGCCCGCTGCCTCAAAAACGTCCGTTGCCTTTCGGACGGATGCTAAACATTGAGCAAGAAAGTGCTCGACGTTGTAATTGACGATGACAATGGAAAGGTCCATGAACTTAGTCGCTTAGCAAATCAAGGAGACGGCACATGCTTCAAATTTACACCACAACGCACAGCCACAGTTGCTCATTGCGAATAGGGCAATCGTTGTCGAATACTCTGCACCAAAGTGGCTTCATCCGCATGCTGTAAATCGTCGCCTACAGCCACACCACGTGCAATCGCAGTCACCTGTACATCGCAGGACGCTAATTTCCGAAAAAGATAAAAGGCGGTCGTTTCACCCTCCATGGTCGTGGGCAAGGCAAAAATAATTTCGAGTTGCTTGGCTTCTTCGATTGGAGATGAAGTGACCCGATCCACGAGTGATTCGATGTTCAAATCATTGGGCCCCGTTCCGTCCATGGGACTAATGACACCCCCTAGTACATGGTATAACCCGCGAAATTGCCCCGTGCTTTCAATGGCCAACAAGTCTCTCAAGTCCTCTACAACACAAATCAATCGATCGTCTCGGGCTGCGTCCTCGCAGATGGAACACTGATCCTGTTCCGTAAGGTTGTGACAAATTTGACATCCACGTATCCCCTGTCGCAATGAGACCAGGGATTCTGCAAAAGCTTCCACCTGTTCTTCAGACCTCCGCAACATGTTCAACACCAACCGCAGCGCAGTCTTTCGACCGATGCCCGGAAGGGACGCCATGTGATCCACAGCAGTTTCCATAAGACGAGATGGCAATTCCATGCCGACAAAGTTACGGCTTGCCGCATCTTTGAACCATGAATCCAATCTTGGTCCTTTCCGTTTTCGTCGGTTATGTCATGCTCTTGCTGTTCATCGCACATCGAACAAGCAAACAAACGGTCGGCATTTCCGAATCTGAGCAATTTTTTCTCGCCGGTAGAAGCGCCCCATGGTATGTCGTAGCCTTTGGCATGTTAGGGGCATCATTGAGCGGTGTGACCTTCATAAGTGTTCCAGGCTGGGTGGGTACCCAAGGCTTCACTTACATGCAAATGGTATTGGGCTATCTCGCAGGATATGCATTCATCATGGCCGTTTTGCTTCCGCTTTATTATCGGTTGGGGTTGACCAGTATTTATGGCTATTTCAAAAGTCGATTTGGGCCAAGAGCATACCGCACTGGAGCATCCTTCTTCATCCTTTCGCGCATCATTGGCGCATCGTTTCGATTGTTTTTGGTGGCTTTGGTGGTTCAAATGTTTGTCCTCACCCCGTTGGGATGGGATTTTCATTGGTCACTGCCCTTCATTGGAGAGGTGCCCATCGGATTGGCCTTGGCGGTCGCAACCATCATAGGGGTCATTTACGGCTACACGCGTAAAGGCGGGATCGGTACCATTATTTGGACGGATACACTTCAAACGGCTGCCATGTTGATCGCGGTGGTTCTCGCCGTGGTGGTCTTGGCTCGTGAACTCAATTGGGACTTGGGACATCTACCAAGTCATATCCGCGATACCCCTTGGAGTCATTGGTGGGTTCTAGACGATTGGAAAGCGCCTAACCATGCACTGAAGCATTTTTTAGCGGGTGCTTTTGTCGCCATCGCCATGACCGGCATGGATCAGGATATGATGCAGAAAAACCTTGCGTGTAAAAACGTCAAAGAAGCCCGTTGGAACATGGGCTCGTTTTCTTTGGTTTTGGTGGGTGTAAACGTGCTGTTTCTCTCTCTCGGTGTTCTGCTCTATGCCTATGCGGAACAAACCGGACTGCATGTGGAACGAGCGGATGGACTTTTCCCAACCATCGCTTTGAATGCTTCGCTCGGTGTGGGTGTGGGCATCGCCTTTCTCATTGGTCTGCTTGCATCGGCGTTCAGTTCTGCAGACAGCGCTTTGACCGCCTTGACCACCTCTGTCTGTGTGGATTTGATTCAAACGGAATCGATGGAGCCATCCCATGGAAATGCGATTCGTAAAAAGGTACACGGCCTGGTCGCAGTGGTTTTGTTTGGTGTCATCATGGCCTTTTCTTCGGTTGAAGACACCTCAGTAGTCTCTGCCATTTTCACTGCAGCCAACTACACGTATGGCCCATTACTTGGTTTGTTTGCGTTTGGTTTGATCAGCAAACGCTCACCAAACGACATGTGGATTCCGTTGGTTGCACTGCTATCCCCTTTCATGTGCTTTGCTTTGGAATCCTGGCTAAAGAGTCGCTACGGATTCAGTTTTGGATTCGCTTTACTGCCGGTCAACGGACTGTTCACGTGCATCGGCCTTTGGCTGATTTCCCTCGAAATAAAACCCCAGCTGTAGAAGGTGTTTCATCCACAACGGTGTCATGAAAAAAGGATGTGCTTTGGACGTGCGCATCTTGACCGGATTTAACTTTGTGACTCAATTTGTATCGACTCAATGGATCAACGTCCTTCCTCCCTTCTCAATCGTTTATCAGAATCCGCAACGATTGCCATGGCGCGTAAAGCAACGGAGCTCAAAAACTCTGGTGTTGACGTCATTTCTTTATCTCTTGGCGAGCCTGATTTCGATACACCACAACCGATGAAAGACGCGGGTATTCAGGCCATTGTGGACAACGTTACCCATTACACCCCCGTCCCGGGAATCCTCACTGTACGAGAGTCCATCTGCCGCAAATTCAAACGAGACAACGGGCTGCATTTTGACGCCAATCAAATTGTCGTCTCCAATGGAGCTAAGCAGAGCATTACCAATGTGGTATTGGCATTGGTTGATCCCGGAGAGGAAGTCATTTTGCCGGCACCGTATTGGGTGAGCTACGCCGACATGGTCGCCTTTGCTGGAGGCAAAACAGTCATCTTACCGACGAGAATTGAAGAGGACTTCAAGATCAACCCCGAGGCGTTGGAAGCAGCCATCAATTCCAACACGAGACTGCTCATTTACTCGTCCCCATGCAACCCAAGTGGATCCGTTTACACGCAGGAAGAGATTGATGCCTTGGCAGCGGTGTTGATTCGAAACCCCCATGTTTTTGTCATCTCTGATGAGATTTACGAATTGATCAACTTCACGGGGAAACACGCCTCATTAGGGGCCATTCAAGGCATTCAAGATCGTGTCATCACGGTGAACGGGGTCTCCAAAGGCTTTGCCATGACCGGATGGCGTTTGGGCTACATCGGCGCTCCACATTGGATCGCTAAAGCCTGTACAAAAATTCAAGGCCAGGTCACCTCCGCACCTTGCAGTATTGCTCAAGTGGCTGCTGGAGCTGCGATGGATGCCGACCCGAGTATTGCAGATGAAATGAAAGCTGCATTTCTTCAGAGAAGAGACCTCATGATTGACGGACTTTCTAGCATACCGGGCTTCAAGGTAAATCGACCAATGGGGGCCTTTTACCTCTTTCCTGATGTCAGTTCGTTGTTTGGAAAATCATATGCGGAAGGCACCATTGCCAACTCAACTGATTTCTCAATGTACTTACTTGAAAAGGCACATGTCGCTACAGTCGCGGGATCCGCTTTTGGCACTCCTGAGTGCATTCGCCTCTCTTATGCTGCCTCTGAAGAACAACTCTTAGAGGCTGTACGTCGAATCGCAGAAGCGGTATCTGTGCTCCAATGACCTCCCTGCTTTAACTTCGCGTCATGGACGCTAGTCAAGCTCTTCAACAGTGCCGAAATTTGACCACCTTGGTCATCGGAGATGTCATGATCGATGCCTACCTCGTTGGTGACGTCAATCGCATTTCACCAGAAGCTCCTGTTCCAGTGGTGGATGTGAAGTCCCGTGACAGGCGATTGGGAGGTGCTGCCAACGTAGCTAAAAACCTGTTGTCTATGGGGGCTCAGGTCCACCTAGCGTCGGTTATCGGAACGGATGAGGCTAGCGAACATTTGCGAAGTTTACTCGATGATCTCAGCATTGGCGATTCGTGCATCGTAGCTGATTCTTCGCGACCAACGACCATCAAAACACGGGTCATTAGCAATGGCCAGCAGTTGCTTCGAGTGGACGAAGAAACCGTTGTTCCTATTCACGCTGAAGTAAGTGCTACTCTGGTGAGTCGATGCATTCAGCTGTTCGATTCTACGACCATCGATGTGGTGATTTTTGAGGACTATGACAAAGGCGTGCTTACTCCGGAAGGAATTGCAGCCTTAATTGAGGCTGCTCATCAACGGAACATTCCTGTGACGGTCGACCCAAAATTCAAGCAATTTCACGCATATCGCGGGGTCGACTTGTTCAAACCCAATCTGAAAGAACTGCGAGAAGGCCTGAATGCGTTGATTGGAAAAGAAGACGACCAAGCGATTGAAGCGGCCATTGACCAATTGACATCCCAACTCAACGTTCAGAATGTATTGGTGACACTCAGCGAACGAGGGGTCTGGATGCATGCGCCTCATCAAGGAGTTTCCCACAAACGCATCCCTGCTTTTCAGCGAGAAATCAACGATGTCAGTGGAGCTGGAGACACCGTTATAGCAGTGGCCTCTCTCATGCTCGCGATGCATGTTCCCGCTGAACAGCTCGCTGCAGTATCCAACTTAGCCGGAGGTCTCGTTTGTGAAAAGGTAGGTGTTGTCCCCATCAACAAGGAACAACTCATCTCAGAGTGGGAATCGAATCACACACCGATCCCCTCCCTCCCAAGCGCATGAACTTCCAGGAATTTAGAGAACGGATCAATGTCGTTTTGTACAGCTCCAAAGGGCAAGTACTCTCCATATTAAAAATTCTCAACCTCCTCGTTTCCGCTTCTACACTCGTCGTTTTGGCCATGTATTATGGCTTTCCAAATGACAGCGAGACAGCTACGCTGCTTCTTTCTTGGGTCAAGACATCGTTCTTCTTTTACGTTTTTCAGTATGTCACGAAGGTGCTATACGAATTTCATCCCATTCAATTCATTCGAAAAACCTGGTTTGAATGTTTGGTGATGAGCATCCTCGTCATTGAAGGAACGAGCGATCTTTTGACTGGAAAACTGTTTATTGGCGGATTCATTCAGAGCCTTGGAGTTGGCTCTATTCAGGACATTTACACTCTGTTCATTCAAGGGTATTTCTTCACGGTTGTTGCCGCTGAATTGCTGCGACAGGGACGTGTCATGCCGCGTTTTCGTTTGAATCCTGCGTTGATCTTTATCCTTAGTTTTTTTGGGATTATCACCATCGGAACTGTGCTCCTGATGCTCCCTGAAATGACCGTCGCTCCCAAAAGCATGGCGTTCATCGACGCTCTTTTTACTTCCACAAGTGCAACTTGCGTCACGGGCTTGATGGTTGAAGATGCAGCAACTTTTTTTACATTTAAAGGACAAGTCGTCCTACTACTGCTCATCCAATTGGGCGGCTTAAACTTGATTGCATTCGGCTCTTTCCTCATGCTCGCAGCACGATTTGGCCTCGGCGTAAAGCAGCATGATGTCATTGAAGATTATGTCCATCGAGACAATTACAATTCAGGGTCTAGCATGTTGAGCAAAGTGCTTGTCTGGTGTCTTGGCATCGAAGTGCTTGGAGCTCTAGCTTTGTATCTCTCCTGGGGACCAGGCGTGACTTTCCAACACAACGGCAGTTCCATTTTCCATTCATTTTTTCACTCCATTTCCGCCTTCAATAGCGCCGGAATCACCCTTTTCACAGACGGATTCGTCAACGAAGCTGTCGTCCAAAATTGGTCTGTTCACTGGGTTATCACCTCATTGGTGTTTTTTGGAGCGTTGGGCATGGTAGCCATCTTCGATTTGTTTGATCCCGCGAGACTAAGAGAACGCATGGCTCAACCTTGGAAGAAAATTGACTTTGCCACTAAAATTGCGCTTTACTTTTCCATCGGCCTGGTTGCTTTTGGCGCGGTTGGATTTTGGTTTTTAGAGCAAGAAAACACGCTGAAAGGCATGAGTTATTTTGGACAGTTTACGACTGCCATTTTTCAAAGCACCACGAGAACCAGCGGGTTTAGCACCGTGAATATCGGAACGGTCGGCATCCCCATGCTATTCTTGTTCATCATCCTTATGTTCATCGGCGCATCCTCTAGTTCCACTGGCGGAGGTATCAAAACATCTACGTTTGCTATCGTATTGGCTGATGTTTGGCGAACCATTCGAAGTTTAGATCACGTCCAATTGTTCAAGCGAACAATCCCTGAAATTTTACGGTCAAGGGCATACAGTGTCTTGTTGTTTTTCTTAGCAGGAAACACCATCGCCATTTTTCTGTTAACAATAACAGAATCGTCCATTTTAGATATGGCTGACCGCGGAATATTGGATCTTATTTTCGAAGAAATCAGTGCCTTTGGCACCGTTGGATTGAGCACCGGGATCACCCCTATGCTAAGCAATGCGGGAAAGGTGATTGTCATTTTGAGTATGTTCATAGGTCGTGTTGGCACCCTCACCGTTGCGTTTGCGTTGGGCGGTAAGTACATCAAACGTCACATCAAATACCCAGCAGGCCACACCATGGTTGGCTAATTCACTCAATGGGAACACCCGTCACACCGTATGCTTCTGCGGATGCCGAATCCAAAAAGCAACAAGTCGCTCGCATGTTTGACAACATTGCGCACAGCTATGACTTTCTCAACCACTTGTTTTCATTCGGCATCGATGTGCTTTGGCGTAAACGCTCCATCCGTATTCTCAAGCGCCATTGGCAGGGGAAATCAGGGCCTTTCCGATTGATGGACATGGCCACAGGAACAGCAGACTTTGCCATAGAAGCTTTGCGCATGGACTTGAAAGACACGCGTGTTACTGGAGTGGACATTTCTCCGGGCATGTTGGAAGTCGGCCGTCAAAAGGTCACCAAACGCGGCTGGGAAGATCGCATAGAACTGATTGAAGGAGATAGCGCCGACCTTCCTTTTGACGACGGAACATTTGACGGGTTTACCGTCGCTTTCGGAGTGCGCAATTTTGAAAATCTAGATCAAGGCATGAAGGAGATGTTCCGAGTCCTCAAACCCGGTGGAATGGGGCTGGTCCTGGAATTTTCGAAGCCCAAAACCTTTCCGATGAAGCAGCTCTTTGGACTGTACTTCAAATTCATCATGCCCACCATTGGACGCTTGGTTTCCAAAGATGCCGCGGCTTACTCCTATTTACCGGAAAGCGTTGCCGCCTTCCCTGAAGGCCCCGAGTTTATGACTCGGATGGGTGATGCAGGGTACCAGGAGTGTCGGCAAATCAAACTGACCGGTGGGATTGCTTCGATTTATACCGGTACGAAACCGATGCTTCCATGATTTTGCGCGTCTGGCCATCGCGGCTTACTGGCGCCGTTCAAGCGCCTGCTTCCAAGTCGGTCATGCAGCGTCTGATTGCTGGCGCCTTGTTGGCCAAAGGCACCACCACAATTCACCATGTTTCCGACTCGGATGACTGTACTGCGGCATTGCACATCGCTGCCACGCTGGGAGCTGATATTGAGCTTGGAGAGTCCAGTGTGCGCATCACAGGTCATGGTGTGCCTTTGCACAACCGATCCAACACCATCGATGCCGGAGAATCTGGCTTGGCCGCTCGGCTTTTCGCATCGGTAGCAACTTCTGCATCCACGCCTATACAATTGGAAGCTCAGGGAGGCCTAAACAAAAGACCCATGGACGCTCTCAAAGCGCCCATCGAAGCACTGGGAGGCTCATTCATTAGCACTGAAGGACGCTGTCCTCTTTTGATTTCAGGACCACTCAAGGGTGGTCAAATGGAAATTGACGGTTCTGTCAGCTCGCAATATTTGACAGGGCTCTTGATGACCTTGGCCACAGCAGATCATGACTCCTCGATTGCAGTCACCAACTTGGTCAGCAAGCCGTACATCGAAATGACCGTTGCTATCATGCAAGATTTCGGCATTGACGTGAACGTCAATGATGCTTTTGACGCTTTTGAAATACCGGGCAAGCAGACTTATGAAGGCTTTGAAACGACAGTAGATGGTGATTGGTCAGCAGCGGCTTTCCTGCTCGTCGCCGGCATGTTAGCGGCCGAGACATCCATTGAAATTCAAGGGCTGAACTCATTGTATCCACAGGCAGACGAAGCAATTCGCGGAGCCTTGCTGTTTGCTGGAGGGGCACTTTCCGGATCGGACGACGGCGTGCAAATTGCGCAACGTCCCGTCAGGGCGTTCAACTTGGACTTAACCGATTCCCCGGATCTATTTCCTCCTCTTGCCGTATTGGCAGCCTTTGCAAAGAAACCCAGCGTCCTGCGAGGGGCACACCGCTTGATCCACAAAGAATCCAATCGAGCGCAAGCAATTATCACGGAATTCAAGAAATTGGGCATTTCTGTGGAACATGATGAATCCGGGGACCAATTGCGAATTCACCCCTGGAATCGAACGTCCGCGTCAAAGCCCATCCGCATCGCAAGCCACGGAGATCATCGCATGGCGATGGCTGCTGCCGTTCTGGCTTTGGCAGGTGTTGGAGCCATTGAGATTGAAGACGCCGAATGCGTAGCCAAAAGCTATCCCGCATTCTTTGACGACCTCGAGGTGTTGGGGGCACGGATTGAGTGGGTGTCGAATTGATTGTCTTGTTACTTGATTGAAATAAAAAAGACTCAACGAATCGCGAGGCTTTTTCTATTTCAACGTATCAGATTATTCTTCTCCTGTCTGAGGAATTGTAACGTTGAACGATGAGAATGCACAAGCACTGCCGGTAGCTCCCACCTCTATGTGCACTTCCTCGCTGGCAGCAGCTTCGAAAAGCATGGAGCCATTGATAAATTTATTATTCGCTGAAGGTCCTACTTCAGTCAACTCATCGGGAAGCATGAGAATCGTTTATAAGGTTCTGTCCTCAATACATATTTCATTAAACGTGAACATTCTTAGTATGTCTGTCGCCATCAATCTCTCGACTATCAATGTTCACGTTTTTGAACCTTTGGGCCTATATATCCAAATCATTGTCTAACACGACAAACAGGGAGAACAAACATTTACACGTTCCATTCTTGGTTGCCAATCTCTAGATTAATCAAGCCAGAAGAGCAGAAAAGAAAGTAAACCTCCAAGAATAGGCCTCGTGTAATCTCGAAAAATTAGCTTGTGCTGTGACTGTTTTTTCCGGTCAGCTTCTTATTCTCCAATGACAAAACAGCCCCAACTGAGCTAATGATCGGTAGCAATATCGGAGTAAGAACAATGGACATCACAGGAACCGTCATCAATAAATGAAATGGCAATCCAGCGCCCAACAATGTCCATTTCAAGGACGAAGCTTGTCTCAACCTGCTCCCCAAGCCCAAACCCCTCCGTTCCCAGATCGGATCGAACACAGTTAAACCATACACCAGCGAACTCACTAGTGCAGTCGCTATCATACCCAACATCGAAATCACCGGGGCAACGAATGGAATCAGAAGCCAAGAAAGACCAATCACTAAAAAGAGGAATATCGAAACCCCCGTTTCAATGATGAAAAACATCAGTGCGAAAACTATACTTCGCAGAAGATCTCTAAACCAAAACCGCCAGACAAACGTGTGTTGAATGCCCGTGATTTCATTCTCAGTTTGCTCTGAAACCCAAGATATCAATGGACCTACTGTTGCAATTATCATGTATTTGGTCACTTTAATTTTCAACCAAAACATGAATATCCAGTAGACCGCATCAAAAGAATACGAGATTATTTCAGTCGCTTTCATTTTCCATTCAGAGAAGTCAGAGTCCTCCGGCATGACAACGTCTATCCAACGCAATACAACCTGATTCAAATGCACCTTCAACCAATCGTGCAGAACGTTTAGCCCCCAGTAATTCAGACAAACGAGGATGATTGCAAAAGCCGCTGCATAGGCATACCAGACCTGGTGGTTGTGATCCCGAATCCAGCGATAAGCATCCCGTTGAGCACGAATTCCAGAAATGAACTCCGTAAATGGGGTGAACTTCTTCATTGTCAAATGCCCTGTTTGCTTTCAAAGCTAAGGTGTTTGCATCTATCCCATCGCTCTAAGAATTGATCGTACAACTCTCCCCAACTTGCAGTATGCGGATTCATTTTATTGCCATTGGAGGAAGCGCCATGCACAACCTAGCCTTAGCGCTGCATGATGCCGGCCATCAAGTCACCGGATCAGATGATCAAATATTGGAACCATCGCGTAGCAGACTAAGCGCGGCAGGCCTTCTACCAGACCAAGATGGATGGTTTCCCCAAGGTATTTCCAAGGAAGTAAATGCGGTCATTTTAGGCATGCACGCGCGGCCTGACAACCCTGAACTGTTGCGCGCTCAAGAGTTGGGCATTGCTGTGCAGTCTTATCCCGAATTTCTGTTCAACGCTACCGCTGAACAAGAACGAATTGTCATCGGTGGTTCACATGGAAAGACCACCATTACCTCCATGGTGCTGCATGTCCTCCGAAAACTCGACCAACCTGTGAACTACATGGTCGGCGCGCAACTCGAAGGTTTTGATCGGATGGTATTATTGAATCCCGATTTGAATCGCGCCATCTTTGAAGGAGACGAATACCTCAGTTCTCCGATCGACCGGAGGCCCAAGTTTTTTTGGTACCGTCCGCACTTTGCAATTTTGACGGGCATTGCGTGGGACCACATCAATGTCTTTGCATCTGAAGAAATTTATCTCGATCAATTCCGACAATTCATAGAAACTCTTGCCCCCAATGCGACACTCGTTTGGTGCCAAGACGATCCCACATTGGCATCTTTAATGCAGGAAGCACATCGTCCTGATCTAAAATTAATACCGTACGAGACGCCTCCCCACTCTCCAAAAGAATCGGGAACAATGGAGGTTAGCTGGCCGGACGGCTCGACGATGACCACGGGACTCGTGGGATCTCACAACATTCAAAATGTAGCTGGAGCTCGAGCATTGACTTCCGTATTGGGCATTTCAGCAACTGATTTTGATCGGTGCATTGCGGACTTTACAGGTGCTTCTCGGCGCTTGGAGCCCTTACACTCGAATTCCACATTCCATGCTTTTCGGGATTTCGCCCATGCTCCTTCAAAAGTAAAAGCGACCGTCACAGGAGTCAAAGCTTCGTATCCCAAACGTCCCCTCACAGCTTTCTTTGAGCTCCACACGTTTTCAAGTCTGAACCGGGATTTCTTGCCGACATACTTGGATGCGCTGGCTAGCGCCGACCATGCCATCATTTATTATGACCCCGACGTCATAAAACACAAGAAAATGCCGGCATTGGAGTCTGATTTTGTCTCAGCCTGCTTTGGTGAGCATGCTTCATTAGAGGTCATCGTTTCCAAAAAAGAACTTCAAAATCGTTGGAATCAAGTTCCTCAAACCAATCACACCCTGCTCATGATGAGCTCAGGTTGGTTTGCTGGTCTTAGCATGGCATTTGAATGAAGGAATTCCCCCTCACCCGAGGCCAACATCCAATGCCATCATGACCATAAAACCACCGATAAAACCAAGGGTAGCAAAATCGGTGTAGCGGTCACGCT
Organism: uncultured Flavobacteriales bacterium; assembly: GCA_963934215.1. GTDB lineage: Bacteria > Bacteroidota > Bacteroidia > Flavobacteriales_D > Sanyastnellaceae > UA16. The sequence continues at coordinate 33,517 of CAWVYB010000002.1, forward strand.
GGGTTTCCGGAATGACCTCCTCGACGACCACAAAAATCATCGCACCAGCCGCAAAAGCAAGTGCATACGGTAGAATGGGCTGAATTTGCATCACCAACAAAGCTCCCACTACCCCCGCTACGGGCTCGACGACTGCTGAAAGCTGGCCAAACCACCACGAGCGACCGCGCGAAACACCTTGACGCCTTAAGGGCATACTAACCGCCAATCCCTCAGGGAAATTCTGGATGCCTATGCCAATGGCTAAGGCCACGGCCGCTCCAACCGTTGCGCCGTCCATTCCTAAGGCTGCAGCACCAAACAGCACTCCAACTGCCAAACCTTCAGGAATGTTGTGGAGCGTAATGGCCAAAACGAGCAATGTGGATCGGTGCCAATCGGTTTTCGGTCCTTCGGCTTCTTCTTTGGCAAAATTGATGTGCAGGTGGGGGGTTAGACGATCGAGGAAGAAAATGAAGAGCGCTCCCAATCCAAAGCCAATTGCGGCAGGGATGACACGTTCGAAACCTTCACCCCCCGACATTTCGATGGCAGGAGACAACAGCGACCAAAAACTCGCCGCAACCATCACTCCTCCTGTAAATCCAAGCATCCCGTCAAACCACTTCCGGTGCATGTCTTTGAAGAAAAACACCAATGAAGCTCCCGCCGCCGTTAAAAACCAAGTGAAAAGAGTGGCAATCAAAGCGGCTTTTACCGGCCCCATCTCCGTCATTAAATCAATAATCCACCCCATCAATTCTTGGCTTTACCGCTCAATTTTTCCACCAGCATATTTTGGAGCGTTTGTTTCGAAAGAGACGCTTCGCTCCCATCTGGCCAAATCAAGGTTTTGCTTTCATCAAAATCAAGACTCTTGCTCACTTCAAGAATCAACCCAAGTTCAATTTTCAACCGATCCAAATGCTGGAGATACGCTTCTCCACTGTCGACCACCCCCTTCAATTGAATGCGATCGCCCACGACTGCTTTGGATGCCGGAATCAAATTGCGACCGTCGCTCCATTGACCTTGCGCCGTTGGAATGGGATCTCCATGAGGATCGAAAGCGGGGTGCCCCAGAAATGCATCCAAACGATTGGTCAACTCCTCGTCACCAACATGCTCCAAATCCTCTGCCCATTGGTGAACTTCATCCCAACTAAAGCTTAGTTTATCAACCAAAAACACTTCCCATAAGCGATGTTTCCGAAGTGTAGACAGCGCAATTTCTTTCCCCGAATCCGTCAAACGTACCCCCTTATAGGCTTCGTGTTCCACCCATCCAGCATCAGCAAGTGTGTGCAACATATTGGTCACCGAAGCGGGGCGTGTACTCAGTTTTTCAACAAGCGACTGGTTGCTCACCGAACCAGCCTCCTCTTCAATTTTTAATATGGCCTTGAGGTAATCCTCTCTGCTAATGGTTTGCATGGACTGTAAATGTAGCTTGTTTTTAGCCCTGCCTAAAATATTTTTTATAAACTCAAACAGCGAACTTTGCCAACATGAAAACACTCTGGATTGCCCGGCATGCTGAAGCTGCTAGTCACCCCCGTGATTCAATGCGACCACTTACTCTGCGAGGAAAAGAACAAGCCCTTTCGACGGGCAATGCGCTTTTCCGTGAGAGTCCTTCAGATTTGCACGTCATCTGTTCTGCATCGAAACGCACAGTGGAAACCTTAGCTCAGTGGACCTCACGTCCAGATTGGCAAGGATCTACCGATCTCTATGACGATTTGTACCTCGCCGATTCAAAGACGTTGCTTCAGCGTATCTGCAACACTGATGACAGCATCACGCACCTGTGCATCCTTGCGCACAATCCTGGGACTTCTGACCTAATCCGACACTTATCGAGGCAACAGCATGGATTGGGACCTGGTGAAATTGCTCAAACTGCACTAACCGTGAAATCTTGGAGTGAGGTTTCCGAGGGATTTGGTCAATTGATTCGCATCTTCAAGCCGGAAACCTAAGTCTTTCTACCATGACAAATCGCATCAACTGGCGCCCCATCGCGGGCACCATCGGATTTTTAATCTTGCTCATCGCTCTCTGGAGGTTTCGAACGCTCTTTGGCTACATGATGGTTGCTGTTGCATTGAGTTTTGCTGGGAGACCCCTGGTGTTACTTTTACAACGAATTCACATTCGCAAAAAAGCCCTCCCATCTTGGATCGGAGCCGCGATTGCTTTGTCCATGATGATCGGTCTGTCATTCGCCCTCATTCAATTATTTGCCCCTCTATTTTCTGAGCAAGCGACGGCCATTCAAGCATTGGACCCAGAACAAGCTCGCAACTTGTTTGGGCGGATCACACAGTGGTTGGATGAAGACCTGTATCGGATTGATTTAAGTGGTAGCGGTCTTCGCAACAGTGAATTTCTGCTCAACCAAATTCAATCTCTTGTGCAACTTGAGGGAGTCGGCAGTTTATTCGGAGGACTCATTGCACGATTAGGAGACGGATTTGTTGCCCTGTTTTCTATTCTATTCATGGCCTTTTTCTTTTTAAAAGACGGGGCTCTTTTTCGCAATATGTTGGATGCAATCACACCTGATTCAATGGTTGACCGCATGCAATCCATAGTGGAACGTACAACGCACTTGCTGACACGTTATTTCGGAGGTCTGATTATCCAAGTCGCCATCATCACGACGGTGGTGTCTCTCGGCCTGAACATCATCGGTGTGGAGCACGCTTTTCTCATTGGTTTATTGGCCGGAGTATTCAATTTGGTGCCATACATCGGCCCAATGGCTGGAGCATTGGTTGGTCTGACATTAATCGCAACTACCCACGCGGGATCTCCAAACGCCATTCCGGCCCTGATCGGCTGGGGCTTTTCTGTATTCTTGTTGGCCCAGCTTGTCGATAATTTTTTTACACAACCGGTCATTTTTGCCAATCGCGTTCACGCTCACCCGCTAGAGATTTTTCTGGTCATCAGCATTGCTGGCAGCCTTGCAGGTGTAGCCGGTATGATTCTAGCAATCCCGGGCTACACCTTGTTTCGGATCATTGCTCAGGAGCTTTTTAGCGGCTTCAAAGCCATCGATCGGTTGACAAAAAACCTGCACTGACAGCGGCCTGAAAACTTATTTGAACAAGATGTTCACACAAGCTTTTTCCTTTGATACAATGGCTCTAACTTTAAACCCCGTATTCACTATATTGAATTCGGGAACATGCAAACAACCTCCTCTATTTCTGGCTCGTCAACAACTGTAAGGAACAGCCGGTATATTTTCGTAACAGGAGGAGTCAGCTCGAGTCTCGGAAAAGGCATCGTTAGCGCGTCGTTAGCCAAGCTTTTGCAAGCTCGTGGTTACACAGTGACCATACAAAAACTGGACCCTTACATCAATGTTGATCCGGGCACGCTCAATCCTTATGAGCATGGCGAATGCTATGTTACGGTTGATGGCGCGGAAACCGACCTGGACTTGGGGCACTACGAGCGTTTTCTCAATGTTCGTACGACCCAAGCCAACAATATCACCACGGGGCGTATCTATCAATCGGTTATCGATAAAGAGCGACGTGGAGAATACCTTGGACGGACCGTTCAGATCATTCCGCACATCACGGACGAAATCAAACGTTGTGTTCAAATTCTTGGTACGGAATCAACGTACGATGTCGTCATCACTGAGATTGGCGGTACCGTTGGCGACATTGAATCATTGCCCTACATCGAGGCGGTACGTCAGATGAAGTGGGAATGTCCGGAAGAAACGCTGGTCGTGCACCTGACGCTCGTTCCCTATCTAAAAGCGGCTGGGGAGTTAAAAACCAAGCCGACTCAACACTCGGTAAAGCAACTGCTCGAATTTGGTGTTCAGCCTGATATCTTGGTTTGTCGAACAGAGCATGAGCTGACTGATGCTGTGCGTTCTAAAGTAGCACGTTTCTGCAATGTTGCTCCCAACGCAGTGATTCAGAGTATCGATGCGGAAACTATTTACGACGTTCCTCTTTTGATGCAATCGGAGAAGTTTGACTTGGTCGTGTTGCAAAAGCTAGGGATGGAAATCTCTGATGTCCCCCCTGATTTGAGCACATGGAATCGATTCCTCAAACAGTTTAAAAATCCGAAACATCGTATTACCATCGGCCTCATCGGTAAATACGTTGAATTGCGAGATAGCTACAAGTCGATCGCAGAGTCTATGATTCATGCCGGGGCACACCTCGAGATTGACGTGCAAATCGACTGGATTCACAGTGAAAGTATTCAATGGAAAAACGCCGAAGAGAAATTAGGGCACTTAGACGGCATCCTCGTAGCACCCGGTTTTGGATCGCGCGGAATTGACGGGAAGATTGACACCGTCCGGTTTGCTCGTGAGCAAGGAGTTCCCTTTTTCGGCATTTGCCTCGGAATGCAATGTGCCGTTATTGAGTTTGCCCGCAATGTGCTTGGCCTTGATGATGCGCATTCAACTGAAATCAAAGAATACACTACGGATCCAGTGATTGATTTGATGGCAGAGCAAAAGAGCATCCAAAACATGGGAGGCACGATGCGTCTTGGCTCCTACCCTTGCTCTTTAACCTCCCATTCCAACGCGATGAAAGCGTACGGAGAAAACACCATCGAAGAGCGCCATCGCCACCGGTATGAATTCAACAATTCCTATTTGGAACAATTTGAAGCAAACGGAATGCGCGCAACGGGCACGAATCCTGAGTCTGGATTAGTTGAGGTCGTCGAAATCGCAAACCACCCGTGGTTTGTCGCTTCACAGTTTCACCCAGAATATTCGAGCACCGTGGAATCACCTCACCCACTTTTTGTTGCCTTCTTAAGCGCTGCACTCCAGAAACAGCAATCTCAGGATGACGGAGCAACAGTGAAGGCTGAGAAAGCTGAGAAGGCTGAATAGACTGCTTTAGACCACATGAATGGTGTCACTCGGATACTGATGCCGTAGCGGTCTCATCGTCCGCTCGAGCTTGTTGCACAAAAAGCAGCCCAAGAAAAACCCAAGCAACGACACCTTGTTGAAGCTCGAGGATACTCTCAAAAAAGCCATGGGATATGATAATGGCACCGAAAACGGCCAAGTTCCACGATTTTCGTTTCCACGACTCCCGCATTAAACCTCCCCACCAAAGGAGCAACAATGCGCCCCCGATCCAACCAAGGGTGACCACAGCTTGCCAATAAGCGCTGTGTGGGTTCATGCGTTTAAGCAAGGCGTAGTCAGAGTCTTGAGCTTCATAAACACGTACCAATTCCTGCACAACGTCTCCGGTACCGACTCCTTCAGGATGCTCCCGTAGTAAATACCAAGACGCTCGCCATGCTTGCATGCGCCCTCCACTCGAGCCCACGCTTTGCTTCTTCAGTTGAGGGACGGCTTCTGTCATTGAAAGGGAATCCTGGAACAGTCCGTGTTCAGCCTCCACGTCATCCGATCCATGCAATGAAGATTGGGTCGCATAACGCATGAATTCTTGCATCCTTCCTTGATCCCCTATAATCGCACCTATAAAAAGCATCCCTGCAGATAGCAGTACAATTCCATCCCAGCGAGCACTGCGAATTCTGCACGATACAAGCATCGCAACAAGTACGAGGATAGCCACAAGCCACCCTGCCTTGGACGCCAATAAGCCTACAAACAATGCAGCCACGACCAAAAAAGGAATCCGAAGCCTGCTCTCGGCAGGCATCAAAAACATTCCCATGGTGAGATATGCCGCGATGTAGCTCGGATGAAAGGGTCCTGCAAGACCATCATATCGCCATAGCGCAAGGTCTAACTGCACCGCTGCGTGGGCGAATCTCCAGAGCATGTAAACTCCAAGCCCAAAAAGAAAAGACTGAATAGCACGGGGAATCCACCCCCCATTCGAACTCCAACGTACCTGCAACCAAAATAAAACGGGCAGTAGGACCAATGTGGATTTCACCTCCAAAGCAAACCAACCTACCTCCATTTGTTCAGTCCACGTCATCCCAACAGCCAATCCAAAAAAGTAGAGGACAGGGCCCATGGATCCCCAATTCAAGCCTTGCTTTGAGTTGCTATTTTGAGATGGAATCCGAATGGACCACCCGAAAAGGGCCATGACGCCCCAAATAATTAAGGAGATTACGCTCAACCTCGGGTGAAGTGGAAGTGCAAATGCGGTGAGCGCAGGCATCCATGTCCAGGCTTGTTCCCATTGACTTCGCATGTGATTGCCGGCAGTCATCGTGTCAACTTTCTAGCCTGCCTCCCAGGAGCCTTCCTTAAAATCAAAAATCGAAAGATTCCTTCCCAATAGCCCAAACCA
>CAWVYB010000003.1:0-38432 GCA_963934215.1 uncultured Flavobacteriales bacterium
CCAAATCGTTGTTGTGACCTATCACGCCGTTTTCGGCAACCGCAACAATGAGACTAACTCGCATGGGCTATGGATTAAACCGAAATAGCGGCTTTGATGTGTGGCATGGGATCGTAGTCCGTCAATTCGAAATCTTCGTAGCGAAAAGCGAAAAGATCTTTGACATCCGGATTGATCTCCATTTTTGGAAGGGCACGAGGCGTTCGCGTCAATTGCTCTTTCGCCTGCTCCACATGATTCAAATAGAGATGCACGTCGCCAAATGTGTGCACGAATTCTCCGGGCTCCAAGTCGCACACTTGAGCAACCATCATCGTCAACAAGGCGTAGGATGAAATATTGAACGGAACACCCAGAAACGTATCAGCAGAGCGCTGATACAATTGGCAATTCAAACGACCATTGTCGACATGAAACTGGAACAAACAATGGCACGGTGGAAGCGCCATTTCATCAATAAAGCTTGGATTCCAAGCACTCACAACGTGCCTGCGAGAATAGGGGTTCGTTTTTATTTGCTCAACCAATTTCGCGATCTGATCCGTGGCTGAACCATCCGGGTTCGGCCAATTTCTCCACTGGTAACCGTATACCGGACCCAAATTCCCTTCTTCGTCTGCCCAATCATCCCAGATGCGCACTCCATTTTCCTTGAGGTAGGCAATGTTGGTATCGCCCTGTAAAAACCACAAGAGCTCATGGATTATAGAACGCAGGTGGACTTTCTTGGTCGTCAACACCGGGAAGCCATCGGCCAAATCAAATCGCATTTGATAGCCGAAACACCCCAACGTCCCTGTTCCCGTCCGGTCTTCGCGGCGCGTTCCATGGGTTAAGAGGTGGTCTAGAAGATCGAGATAAGCACGCATGGGACGAAGATACCGGCGGAATAGGAGGATTCATCCCGCCGTTGATACAACGTGGAAAACTGCGTGATTTAGGTCAGCAACTGTTTCCAGCGAGGCAAATGCGCCATGGCAGCCACGGGCGATCTCCAGCGATAAATCACATTGATGATAAGCAAATTGATATTCATCCCCGCGTGCAACGCAAAGATGTAATAGGGCCAAGGCCATTTAGGGACAAAGGGGTTGTCCGCTTTTGGCGCTTCCCACATGTACATGTAATTGGCCATCACATCGTTTGCAAATACCGTGTTCAACAACCAATTGAACATACCAATACTCGAGGAAATCAGGGCCGCGGCCACATAAATCCACATCCAACCGTAGCGCACAAATTGAAAACCAAACGACCGCGCCATGACAATTGGAAAGAAAATAATGGCCGAATGGCGCATGTAGTAATCTACCAAAACCAACGGAGCATCCCCAACAGTCAACTGGGGAGTCAACATTCCATGTACTCCTCCGATCGTCCCTAAGAAGGCCGTAAACATGAACAAGTAGCGATTGCGCGCAAAGCAATTCACCGCAATCAAAATGTAATTCATGCCGCAGAAGTGCAGTGGCAACGAACGGTGCCACGTCAATGCTTGATCGGGATCAAGAATCGCGTAGAGAGGCAAGGTGAGGTTACCTGCAAAAAGCAGGATTCCAAAACGTTTCAACATGACATCTTTGCGGTCCGAATCCAATCGGTCAAAAAAGCGCACCAAAAGAGTCCCTATGAGCAAACTGCCTAAAAGAAAAAACCAATAGCGCGGTTCATTCGAGTGGATGACAAGATCGTATTTCAATTGAAAGGGCTTTAAAAAACAGAAATTCTCGCGCCTTAAATCACACGGTAATCAACGCTTGGAAAATTAATTAACTCGCTGATCCAATTTCGCCTTCGTGAATCAATGTTTGCGTCGGGAAAGCGAAGTTGAGGTTTTCCTCATTGAATCTTCGCAGAATTTCTAGATTGACCGCACCCGGTGTCAAGCAAACATCCGAGGCTTTTTTCACAAAGTAAATAGCGCTCACGTTGAGCGAAAAATCCCCGAAGCCGCTAAACCAAATCGTGGTATCGTCCTCCGTTCCAAGGTGCTTCACGACGATTTCATTCAGAATGACAATTGAACGCTCAATTTGCTCAGGCGTCGTGTCGTACGTCAACCCCAAATCCAATCGGATTTTTCGTGCCGGTTCCGCGGTTACGTTTTCAACGATGCTGTCCGTGAATTTGTGGTTGGGTATCGTCACCATGCGACCCGCTAACGTCATGAGGCGGGTGGATCGAATTCCGATTTCTTGAACCGTACCATCCATCCCATCGAGTTGAACACGGTCACCGACCAAAAAAGGCTTGTCCACGAAGACGGTGACGCCCCCAAAAATATTGGCCACGAAATCTTTTGCCGCCATGGCCAAAGCCAACCCTCCAATACCCACACCGGCGAGCAAAGCACCGACATCATACCCCGAATTATTGAGGGCCATGATGACGCCAAGAACCCATACCGTCGAGCGCAATGTCTTTTGTAGAATCGGGGTTATTTGAGACACCATTTTTGAATCTGACTTCTCGGAGACTGACAAGAGCAAATTGCCAATGAGTGAGTCTACCAATCGAGCTGCCAACCACGTGATGTCAAAAGCCACAGCAATGGCAAACACTTTCTCCATGAAGGCATCTGCACCCGTTCCAAAATGCAAATGGTCGTAGCCGAACCACAAGCCCAAAATGACCACTCCCATTGCAATGGGCTCTTCAACTTGGTCGATAATCAGATCGTCCAACTTGGAGGCTGTTTTTGTAGCTGCAGCTTTGATTCTGCGGCTAACCCATCGGTAAAACAACCTCCCTGCGATGAGACCTCCTAAAGCCCAAGCCAAAGCGATTCCCCACTCCGAAAGTGGGTTGCTTAAAAATTCTGTGTTCAAGAAATTCATGAAGCGAAAATCGTGCGAATATCTTTGCGGCATGCAAACAACCTCTGAAAAGTCACTTCAATTGGGTCCCGCGCTAAAAATCGGCGTGCTTGGAGGTGGTCAATTGGGCCGCATGATGATTCAATCTGCCATCGATTTAGATGTGCGTGTTGAGGTGATGGATCCCGCTGTTGACGCGCCTTGCAGACACCTCACTCACCGTTTTGTGCAAGGGGACTTGAACGATGCCGATGCGGTGTTTGCCTTTGGAAAAGACCTCGATGTCATCACGATCGAAATCGAACATGTTTCTGTCCCCGGACTGCGGCGTTTGGAGCAACATGGGGTGCGCGTTGTCCCAAAACCGGATCATTTGGACATCATACAGGACAAAGGGACACAAAAAGCGTTTTTCGAAGAACATGGTATCCCAACGGCACCCTTTGTGCTCGTTGAGACCGCCTCTCAAGTCGGAGACAAAGGGTTTCCAATTGTACAAAAGCTCCGCAGGGGCGGTTATGACGGCAAAGGAGTTCAAATCCTAAACTCACCCACAGACGCCAATAGCCGTGCCTTTGACGCACCGTGTGTCCTCGAGGATGCCGTCGATATCCACAAAGAATTGAGTGTCATTGTCGCGCGCAATGCTTCAGGTCAAACCGCTAGCTTTCCTGTGGTTGAGTCGGTATTCAATCCAGAAGCCAACTTGGTTGATTACCTCATTGCTCCGGCCGACATTGGAACCGATACCGCGGCAGAAGCACAATCCCTCGCATTGCGCGTTGTCGAAGCCTTGGATTTTGAAGGACTGCTGGCCATTGAACTGTTTTTGGATCAAACAGGCCAACTTCTCGTCAATGAATTGGCCCCGAGAACACATAACAGTGGCCACCACACCATCGAAGCCAACCGGACTTCACAATTTGAACAGCACTTGCGTGCGACACTGAACTTGGAATTGGGGTCGACCGCACCGGTGCTCCCTTTTGGTGCCATGGTGAATTTAGTTGGCAGTCGAGAAGCCATGGGAACACCGGTATACCGGGGACTGTCCCATGCCATGAAGCAACCTGGAGTTCATCCGCATCTCTATGGAAAGTCTCAAGTCAAACCGTTTCGAAAAATGGGCCATGTCACGGTTACTGCTGAGACCCGTGCTGAAGCCATCGAATTGGTGATGGTACTCCGTGAACAATTGGCCGTGGATGGAATGTCTGATTGAACTGCGAATACCGGTGTCCGTTCATCTTAATTTTCACCCTGAACCCCGACTTCGCTTTGGCGTTGTCCTTTTTTTTTGACGCATGTCAGACCGTATTGCCATCGCCGTGCTCACTGGAGGCTATTCCGGCGAAGCTCATATTTCAAGGGAATCTGCTGCATTGGTGATGCACCACATCGATTCAGAGCGTTTTGAAGCGACTCTGATCCACGTGGACACCGCCGGATGGTGGGTTGAGAAAGACGGGGGGAAAGCCCCCATGGATATCTCCGAATTGAAAGGGGGTGCGACTCCTTTTGCCGGTGCATTCATCATGATCCATGGCACACCTGGCGAAGACGGGAAACTCCAACTCGAATTGGACGCACTGGGGATTCCGCATACTACAGGCCATTCGGAAAGTGTTGCTCGGACATTCCACAAAGGCCATACCAACGCCTTTTTGAAAGACCGAGGGATTCAAGTCGCCGTGTTTGACACCATTGAACCGGGCCAAGCCTGGAATGCAGCATCCCTTGTCTCTAAACTGGGACTTCCGTGTTTTGTCAAACCCAATGAAGCCGGTTCAAGCCTGGGAATCAATCGCGTTGAGCACGAACGTGACCTCGATGCAGCCATTGCCTATGCCATGCGTTTTGGAGAAGGCGGCGTTTTGGTTGAATCGATGCTTGAAGGCCGAGAATTTTCCGTTGGTATCATTCCCGATGAGCAAGGGAAACCCGAAGCATTGCCGGTAACAGAAATTCGCACCTCGCGCCTCTTTTTTGATTACGAGGCCAAATACTCAGGAGAAGCGGAGGAGATTACCCCAGCTGATTTAAACACGAAAGACCGGATGCACCTCCAGGAGCAAGCAATCGATGTATACACGTCAATGGGATGCCGCGGATTGGCGCGTGTGGACATGATGCTCGTTCCAGGTCAACGTTGCTCCATCATTGAGGTCAATGCCGTTCCTGGCTTGTCCGAGTTCAGCATCATTCCCAGACAGGCAGAAGCCTTTGGGCTTTCGAATCAGGAACTGATTAGCCGCATTATCGATCACACCATACTGGCCGACTGAGGTCTTATGCGATGGGGTAAAAAAAAACATCCAACAACAAAGAGGGTCATCCCGTTGGACGACCCTCCCCTGTTGAATGAAAACAAGTAAACTGTTATGAAGCTAGGCTTCGACCGGGTATACGGAGCGAGTTAGAATAGGTTACAAAAGGGTTCAGGAAATTTCAACGAGAAGGAAAACAAGGCTATAAGACCTTGCTGTTCAGCGCTTCACTCGTTCAGACTGATCAGACACGAAAGCCTTCCACCCGCTATACCCCGCTTGCATGCGAGGAGAAGACAATTGAAAATGGTGGCACAGCGCCGCCGCCAGACCATCTGAAGCGTCTAACTCCTTTGGCATCGAGGCCAAGGGAATGTTCAATGTTCGAGCGACCATCGCGGCGACTTGCTCTTTACTCGCACTTCCAGATCCGGTGATGGATTGCTTGATTTTTCGCGGAGCGTATTCAGAAACAGGAATATCCCGAGACAACGCAGCAGCAAGCGCAACGCCCTGTGCCCGTCCCAACTTCAACATCGACTGCACATTTTTGCCGAAAAACGGGGCTTCCACAGCCAAATGATCCGGCGCATGCGTTTCAATCAAGGCAAGACACCGGTCAAATATTCGCTTCAATTTCACCGCGTGATCAGGATATTTCGAAAGATGCAAGGCACCCATCTCCAACATTTCAACTTCCTTACCCACGCATCGAATAACACCATATCCCATAATGGTGGTACCGGGATCGATTCCTAAAATGACTTGTTCCTTGATGTTTTTAGCAGGTGGCATGCGTCAACGAAGGTACATTTGGAATCCTGTTTGTTCATGCGTCTCACTTCACCCTCATCAAAACGGCTCTTCCGGAGCACCTTACCGTGGATCTCCACAACTGCCATCGTGGCGTATCTGATTTGGGAAACATCCCAGCATGAGGCGTGGAGTACACATTCTGCGGACCTCATCCCTTCCCGCCCATGGTGGTTGGTGGGGTTGATTTTGGCCATGCCGTTGAATTGGCTCCTCGAATCCTGGAAATGGCACCGCTTACTTCAGCGGACAGGGCCATTCGCCGATTCGTTCCGAGAAGTTCTCATTGGATCTTCATGGGCTTTCATCACCCCGAATCGCGCTGGGGATGTCGTTGCTCGGGTGGCCCTCTTGCCAAAGGAAAAACGCACTCAGGGCACACGGGCATTCCTTACCGGTGCCTTTGCGCAAATGTGGATCACCTTGTTCATGGGCACTTGCGCTTGGTGGGTGGTCACCTCCGACGATCCCAATCACATCACAATGCTCTCTGGGTGGACCCACGAACTTGGCCTGATCCTCAGTGCCTCGACTGTTTTGACTTTGTTCGTTTACCTGCTTTGGAAATGGCCCTTGGGGTGGAATCGACTCGCGCTGGCCTCATCGCTTCTGCACTCTGAACCCGTCCCCTTGGCCTTGCGTCTGGAAACGCTGCTTTGGAGTGCTCTGCGGTTCCTCGTTTTTGCAGTCCAGTTTTTTGCAGCCTTGCTCGGATGGGGAATCTCCTTGGATGGTCCACAAGCCTGGTATGTCCCGCTCGTTTATCTCGGCAACATGATCATCCCAAGTGCAGCACTTTCTGAAATGGGCACCCGGGAAGCGTTGACCATTGCACTTTTTCAACCGGATACAAGTCAATGGTGGGCCGTTGTGCTAGCCGCGTTTTCCGTATGGATCGTCAATCTAGGCGTGCCTGCAATGGCCGGAACAGCACTCTCTTTTCGTCATCAAAACAGGGCCTCGTGAACATGGCATTCACCCACTTCATTTGGATTGTAGTCTCCAGTTGGTGGTGCCTCTCTTTGATCATCATGGGTTTTTATGCCGGGGCCGTTCATCTTTGGATCAAGCGTTGGAGACTCATTCCGCGAGCAGAGGCGACCCCTCTTGATCCGGACCGCTCAGGATTAACCGCAATCATCCCCTGCCGCAACGAAGCCAGCAATGTGCCCAAACTCATTGCGGACCTGCGGAAACAAACCCTCCCTGTCGAGATCCTGGTCGTGGATGACGGAAGCGAAGACGGGACAGCCAGTGCCGCAGCAGATCTTGGGGTAACCTGCATCAGCAGTCCAGCAAACGGTAAAAAATCCGCGTTGATTGCTGGTTTTGCGAAAGCCACAACCGAATGGGTCGCAACGCTTGATGCAGACGTTCGGCTTGGCGAAACATGGGCACAGGCCATGCTGGAAGCTGCCGTTGGTCAGGAAGCTACAGCCGTGGTCGGTCCCGTGAGTCTGGGCCCCAACCGCTCGGCTTGGGATCGTTTTCAAGCGTTAGAATACGGGGCGATGATGGTGTGGATTGGAGGGGGCGTACATTCCAAGGGCTTGGCCATGGGAAGCGGAGCCAACTTGCTGTTCAAGCGCAGTGCCTACCCCTCTGATTTCCTAACACCTGCAGTAGCCTCTGGGGATGACACCTTCGCGTTGGAAGCCATTCAAAAACAACAAGGTCGTCTCGTTTGGCAGGGTGACCCACGCGCAGCGGTGCTGACTGCAGGAGCCCTTTCTTGGCGATCGCTTTGGACGCAACGCGCTCGCTGGGCCTCCAAAACGACCCGCCTCGATGACCGGGAAACCATCTTAATTGCTGTGCTCATCGGCACGGTTCAATGTACCTTATTGGCGTGGACATTGGCCAGCCTTGTGCTGTTCAACCTTCCTCTGGGACTCCCAACCCTTGTGCTATGGGCTGTTAAAATGATGTTTGATTTTCGCTTGTTGAAACAGGTTAATTCTGCCTTCGAAATCCATGCGCGAAAACAAGATTACATCACCTTCGCACCGCGCTACCTGATTATGGTTTTAGGGGCATGGGGACAAATCCTCCGCGGAAAAGTGGTTTGGAAAGGACGGCGCATTTAACTTGCTCGCATGGCTTTTCCAGCACTTCAACCCTTCTTACGTCATCGGCCGGCCGCCCTTGGTACCCTTTGGATTGCATGCCTCGTTGTTATTGCTGTGGGTGGTGCTTCCCTTCGGCCCGATTCGACTCCCAACGCCAACAGTCAGCATCTTGAATGGGCCCTGCTCAGTCCAGGTACCAGCATGGAACATTCCGATGGGACGATGCAGGATTTTGTTTTAGGCACCGACCGCTATGGACGAGACTACCTAAGTCGCCTGATGGCTGGATCGGCTATCAGCTTGAGCGTCGGCGCAATCGCCGTGCTTATTTCATTGCTCATCGGTATTTTTCTGGGTGCTTGGGCAGGCTATCGTGGGGGGAAGGTGGATGCGGTGATCAGTTGGCTCATACAAGTGGTTTGGACCCTGCCCACCTTGCTCATGGTATTGGCCATTACACTGGCTTTCGGGAAAGGCTTTTGGCAAGTATTCGTTGCCATCGGATTGACCATGTGGGTGGATGTCGCTCGAGTGGTTCGCGGGCAATTCATTTCTTTACGAGAACAGGAATACATCGAAGCGGCGCAATCGCTTGGATACTCTGATTTACGCATCATGTTTCGTCACATGTTGCCTAACGCCGCTGGCCCCGTGATCGTGGTCGCTGCCGCCAATTTCGCCGCTGCTATCCTCATTGAATCTGGATTGAGTTTTCTGGGATATGGAGCGCAAATCCCGATGCCGAGTTGGGGCAATTTGGTCCAAGAACATTACCACCTCATCACCGGTCGCCATGCCTGGCTCGCATTGCTTCCCGGAGGCCTCATCGTCAGTGTCGTACTGGCGTTCACTTTTGTCGGGGATGGAATTCGAGAATGGCATCAATCGGAAAACTGATTGTCCTGCCACCTAACGTCCCATTCGTTCGTAATTTACCCCCATGAAGTCGCCTACTAATTTGCACGCAAAAATCTATATCGCAGGTCATCGCGGCATGGTCGGGTCTGCCATCGTGCGGTTCTTAAAAGCGCGGGGCCACACGAACATCATCACGCGAACGCGGCAAGAGTTGGACCTCATCAATCAAGCAGCGGTTGATACATTTTTCGAACAAGAGAAACCCGCATATGTCTATTTGGCAGCGGCGAAAGTGGGCGGAATCCATGCCAACAATATCTACCGCGCACAGTTTCTCTATGAGAACCTCATGATCGAAGCCAACATCATTCATTCCGCATGGAAACACGATGTGACCAAGTTGCTTTTTCTCGGCTCGAGTTGCATCTACCCTAAACTTGCTCCACAGCCTATGACCGAGGATTCATTGCTCACCGGTCCTTTGGAACCGACCAATGAGCCCTACGCTATCTCTAAGATTGCCGGAATCAAACTGTGCGAAACCTATCGGAATCAATACGGAGCGAATTTTATCAGCGCCATGCCGACCAACTTGTTTGGACCGGGTGACAATTACGACCTCGAAACTAGCCATGTACTGCCTGCTTTGTTGCGAAAAATCCACACCGCAAAGGCAACCGGAGCTCCATCGGTCCCTCTTTGGGGAACGGGCGCACCCAAACGAGAATTTCTGCACGTGGATGATCTCGCAGCGGGCTGTGTGCATTTGATGGACACGCACGATAGCAGTGACTGGATCAACATTGGGACTGGAGAAGACCTCAGCATTCGCGAGCTCGCGGAGATGATTTGCAGCATTGTAGGATATGAAGGCACCTTGGATTGGGATGCCTCCAAGCCGGACGGTACTCCTCGAAAACTGATGGATGTGAGTCGAATGAATGCTTTAGGGTGGAAGGCAACCATCGGATTGCGAGAAGGCATTGAACGGGTCTATGCGGAAGTTCAAGATGCGTTTGAATCCCCATGAAAAGAGGTTCTTCTTTGCACCGCGCATGTCGCTGCACTTTTGGGGTAAGCTTGACCGTATTGGCTATCTGCGTAGTCTGTTTTGCCCCAAAAATGCACGCTCAAGTTGTGCAAGACGAGAACGGAAACACCCCGGCTATTCGGCATCCAGAATCCATTCAACCGGTGATTGGGAACGCTTGGCAAAAGCTGCATCAAAGACATTTATTTGACTTTTCTGACTCTATCAATACCGTCGTGGTGGATCCTGTAATTCAAGCGCATTGGGGTCAAACTCAAGGCTTGGAACAGGATGCCATTTGGGACAATATTCGTGGAGCACGGTTTCGAGCACGGATCGATGGAGTATGGTACCTCGGAGGCGAATTGCTGGAACGGCAGGGGGTTGCGAACCCCATGCTTGGACATTGGGCTGCACAAAACAGAATTCCGGGCTGGGGACGATCGAAACTGGGCAGAGATAACGGGTCCAATACGTCTGACAATGCTTATTACGATGTGTCTAGGGCGCGCGGATGGTGCGGATGGAGCAACTCCACCTGGTTTGTCGATGCCGGTATTGATGCCTTGCACCTTGGCGCGGGGAACAGCAGCGCTTTTTTATCGCTTGAAGCCGTTCCAGCACCGTACCTCCGTCTCTCTCGTAAAACAGGAAATCACCTCAGTTCTGTTTGGCTCACACGTTGGACCGGAACGATCCGAGGACCAATAGGAGAAACTGCTGAGTCGCTGCTCAATCGCGCTAGCGCCTTGTTTGCCGTGCAAGCGTGGCAAGCGCATCCCCGAATTTTGGTACAGGGGGTGTATTCCTTTGTTCGAGAGAAAGAAACATCGAAAGCGCTGGGTCATTGGGAGGAATGGGAGGAAGGCGATGCGTATCATGCACAACGGCACTGGGGGGGGGTCGAATTGCAACTCAAAAGTTCCAAGAAATCTTCAGTGCCTTGGACAATCTATATGCAGACCGCCTTCGATTTGATCCCTCGCCAAGGCCATTTGGAGCCCGGAATTGACCCCGTCAATGCGCTCACCCACCTAATCGGTTTTAAGGTAGAAGGCGAAGCCCTTGCCTTGCGCCTCGAGTATGTCAAAAGAGAACATGGTCATTGCAAAGCGTGTCTTGTTGATAGCTTAAGCACGGGGGTGTTCGTTCCTGCTGGTCCAGACAGGGCATTGCTCGAAAATGGCGGAATTTCTGTCCAGAACCCCTGGGGTGAAGCCCTTCGTTTGGATGCACTGTGGAACCCAAAGGGGAGGTTTTCCCTTCGTTTGCACGCAGAACACAACACGTCGTTTACATGGGCTACACCTGAAATTAAATTTGTTCTCCAGTCGGCTTGGCCTCTGAGTGCATTCGCTTCCTACTCCATGGGAACAAGTGACCGTTTCGATTCGACTTTTCGTTACTGGCAGATGGGAGTTTGCTCCAGTCTGAGAAGGGATTAAACGTACTCAACTGGAATTATCAACAGTTTCGCAATGGGACTTTGTGGACACCCCTAAAATATGGCCACTTACTTTTCTACCTTGGTGATTGAAAATGATAGTACTCGTAGCTATTTCAGCGTTCTTCATGACGCTTTTTGGCATGCCTTCCCTGATCAAGGTGGCTAAATTGAAACAGCTTGTGGATGAGCCCGGAGAAGACCGCAAAATGCATCATCGCAGTGTCCCAACAATTGGGGGTGTGATGATTTTTATCTCTGTGTTTTTCAATATCCTATTCTGGGTTGGATTCGTGGATACTGAATCCAGCTTCAATTTCAACGCGCAGCCCTTGACAATGGCCTGCCTCGTTTTGATTTTCTTCACGGGACTGAAGGACGACATCATCGGCATGTCCCCCAGTAAGAAATTGTTGGTCCTTCTCTTCATTGGAATTGCGTTGACCAGAATCAGTCAATATCGAATAGAATCCTTCGGAGGCTTATTCGGAGTCAACGAACTGCCAGAAATACTGAGTATTGTGTTTTCGGTTTTTGTATTCGTCGTTATCGTCAATGCCTGGAATTTGATTGATGGCTTGGATGGCTTAGCTGCAGGGTTCACTGTCATCGCTATGTGCGCATTTACATTTTGGTTCATGAGTGTCGGTGCTGAATCCGAGGCCCTCTTATCTGCAGCAACTGGGGGGACGATGCTCGCTTTTCTGATTTTTAATTTCGCCCCAGCACGGATTTTCATGGGCGACTGTGGTTCATTGTTTGTCGGTCTGATTGGGTACGTTCTCGCAACATCAGTGATGAGTACACCCACAGAGACCATACCGGAACATCTGCTTTTGGTTTCCAAAGAAGTGTTGGTCATGGGAATTCTCGCCTTTCCTCTGGTCGATACTTTGCGTGTCTTTATTTTGCGCGCCGCGAGGGGGATTTCCCCGTTCCACCCTGACCGAAATCACCTGCACCATCGCTTGATGATGCGATTCGGAACGCACCGCAAAGCGGTTTTAGCAGTCTACGGCTATTCGATTTTCATGATTGCTTTGGTATTTGCAACACCATTATTGCGCGGACTTTTACCCTTAGAGGTGTTGTTCGCGGGACAGTTTATAATCGCATTCGGTGTGTTTTATCCCACACTACGACGAACCAAAATCGATTACCAGCGGAGTCTGCCTACTGAAGCTGATCCTACTAAGAAGCCTAATAAAAAATTAGCTGAAGAGACAGCTTCCAATCGGGAAGAGTTGGCTTGATTATCTTCCGGGCCATGATCCCAACCTACTGTACTTCCTTTTCTTTGATTACGTCATGGACGCCAAAGGTGAAGTCTGGTCCTTTTGTGTTGGTTCTCAGTCTACTTTTCGTGCAGCCATTGTTCGCAATTGATCTTCCAACCTCAGGGACCTTGGACTCCTCGTCATGGCATCCGCTAGAACGGTCTTTGTCTGACCCCTTGGTTCTTCAGCATGACTCCAATTCAGCATCGAACAGCGCGCCAGACTCCTTCATCGAATGGAGTGCGTACGCGACCGTTCAATATTCACCCGGTGCGCGCTTGCAAGGCAGCTGGGTGCAATTGCCTACCGCTGGCGGGTTGGGATGGGTGACCGGACTCGATGTATTCGGAAAGCATCAGAAATTTAGCTGGCAGGCCAACCTGGACCATTGGCGGGTAGCCGGGGTGCGTGAAAACGATTGGAACGAAGCATGGCAATGGGGGGTCTGGGATGGAATGGGACGCGCTTGGAACCCCAATGAAGCCGACATCGCTGTGCTCAGAACAACCGGTCATGTGGCTTACCAAGTCAGTCCTTCTGTTCAACTGAAGTGCGGACAAGAACCGCATCACTGGGGTCAAGGATGGAGGTCCTTGTGGATGGATCGACAAGCCTCACCGTTGCCCTTCGCGAGCCTGCAGGTGCGCCTCAAACGTTTGGAGTACACCCACCTGATTGCGCGAACACAACACCTTGGAGTGGGCAGTCCCCCCGCGATCTCTACAAACGCCAGGAATCATCCAGGTTCGTATGCAACACGACGGGGCGCTTGGTTAGCTGCGCATGCCGTGGAAGTTGAATTGGGCCGGGGCTGGAAAGGAGCGCTTTTCGGCGCTGTAACATGGTTGAACAATGACAGCGGATACACCCACCGTTTTGAGGCGGCCTATGCACTTCCCTTCATTTCCTTTCGTCCAACGGAATATGCCATTGGGTCTGCCGACAATGCGTTAATGGGCGCTTCGTTAAGCTGGGTTCCACGGTGGGCTGATAAACGCCTTCTTTTCTACAGTCAAATCGTTTTAGATGAGCTGGTTGTGAGTGAAATCCGTTCAGGTGATGGCTGGTGGGCCAACAAATGGGGTGCTTTAGGGGCAATTCAATGGATCAGCCAAAATCGGATGTGGCGATTGGTGGCGGAAGGAGCCGCGGTCCGGCCTTTTACGTATTCCCATGCCTCAAACGTGCAAAGTTGGACTCACCGAAACGGGCCTCTTGCACATCCTGCAGGAAGCAATTTTATAGAGGGTCGCCTCCACATGCAATGGAAACGCAATGATTGGAGGGTGCGGTTGGGATGCGTTTGGATGCGGCAGGGAATGGACGAACCGACGCCTTTGGGAGTTACTCCCAATTTGACCATTGGCGCCGACCCCCTCAATTCGTACTTATCACGGCCTGCCGATTATGGAATCGATCTTATTTGGGACGGTAGCGGACTCGTTGACCAGGCAGGAATTCAAGAGAATTTACGCTTGTGGGGCGACATCGCATTCTCGCTAGCGCCTTTGGAAGGCCAGGAAGTGTTCATTCGTGGCTTTTTAAGGAATGAGACGATGGCCCAAGCAGAGCCCGATTGGTGGAGAATTGAATTGGGAATTCGGTTGGAGAATATCCTCGAAGAGCGCAATTGGTGAGTTCGGTTAGATATCGAAAATTCATCAAAATTCATCGAGCGGGCCGCCCTACTTTTGCATCGATTTAGAACCCATGCCCGATCGCATCAAAGACATTGCTCTCCTCTTTAAAATCCGTTTGGGATTTTTTGTTGTGCTCTCAGCCATTCTTGGCTGGTTCATGGCCGTAGACACCATTGATTTAACCGCTTTTCTGAGGCTATCGATCGGAGGCTATCTCCTCACAGGAGCTTCCAATGGCCTAAATCAAATCATCGAAACTCGCGTAGATGGACTGATGGCCCGAACATCCAATCGTCCCCTACCCACGGGCCGGATGTCTGCAAAGGAAGCTTGGGTTTACAGCATCCTTGCTGCGGTAATTGGCCTTGGATGTCTCTTTTCTCTGAATGCCCTGAGTGGATGGTTAGGTGTCGCTGCCTTGGTCAGCTACGCATTTATTTATACCCCGCTCAAAGGACGTACGGCCCTGAGCGTGTTCGTTGGGGCCTTCCCTGGTGCACTCCCGCCCATGATTGGGTATGTTGCGGCTACAGGTGATTTTGGGATTGAACCCGGGTCGCTTTTTGCTGTTCAATTTATGTGGCAATTCCCTCACTTCTGGGCCATCGCATGGCTCGCACACGACGACTACTTAAAAGCCGGTTACCAGCTGCTTCCATTCAATGGAGGCCGTACGAAGCGAAGCGCTTGGCAAATCGTAGCCTACACCGTTTTTTGCATTCCGGCATCACTGCTCCCATGGGCACTGCCCAATGGCAGTCCGATGGTCGGCAACTACGCTTTGGTCGTGGCAATTCTGTGTGGCATCATGTTTCTGGTGCCTGCCATTCAACTCTATCGTACGCTAGATCTCAAAGCCGCTCGGCGCTTGATGTTCGCTTCGTTCATCTACTTGCCAGTGGTTCAAATTGCATATGTTTTGGACAAGCTCTGAATTCATGATTAAGAACACTACACCCACACCTTCCAATCGTCGCGATGTTTTCGATGGCGTCGAACCCGCCGTTCGCCAGCGAACAAAGAAAATGTTGATGTACTTCATCATTTTCGCCGTGGTCATGCTATTTGCTGGCTTTACCAGCGCTTACATCGTTTCCAATATGGGCCAATACTGGGTCAACATTGAGCCCACCTCGTCCTTTTGGGTCTCCAATGTCCTCCTGGTTCTCTCCTCCATTGGCCTCTGGTGGGCTGTCCGCAGCATGCGAGCGAATCACAAACAACGTGCGGTGCTTGCTTTGGCGTTCACGCTCATTTCAGGTATTGGCTTCACGATTAGCCAAGCCGAAGGATGGAAGACGCTCGCTGAGATGGGACTGGGATGGACCACTACGGACCATGAGTCCGGAATGGAAGCCTACCGCTGGAATAGCATTGAGTCGCTGCTTGAAAGTGATGCTATTTATGGCCAAGACTATACGATTTCACGTGGTGGAGAACCCCTTTTGTTTGACGCCTCGAAAAATGAATTCTATGCGTCGAATGACGCGCTCATGGTACGTCCAATCACGCGTGATGTGGCCCGAACGTCCAATTCTGGAGCGAGTTATCTGTGGATTCTGATTGCAGTGCACATTCTTCACTTGACTTTTGGGTTCATTTATTTGGTGATCAACGCCATTCGCGTTGTTCAAGGAACCATCCACTCAAAAGATGTTGTTCAGCTCGAAAGCCTGAGCATTTACTGGCACTTCATGGGAGCCCTTTGGCTTTACCTGTTTGTTTTTCTCTTCTTTTTGTATTGATCAAACAGACTGAAATCCGCTCTTTCTCCTCCATTTGTGCCCGATTCTCATGGCCTTCTATTTTGATTGGTTCTCGATAGCATAAAAAAGGGTGGACTGTATGGCTTCAATTGCATAAATTTGCCGCCAAATTGCACCCATGGGAGGAGAATCGACAAAAGTGATTTCGAAAGAAGAACTTTGGGGAGGCGGACAGTCTCCTTTCAGCGTCAGTTACGGTAAAATGATGATGTGGTACTTCCTCGTATCAGACGCTCTGACGTTTGGAGGATTGCTTACCGCGTATGGCTTTGTTCGAGCCAGTAGCGAAGACCCTTGGCCGATTGGCGAGCAAGCGTTCCGCTCATTGCCATTAATCGAAGGGGAATATCCGTTGATTTATGTGGCTTTGATGACCTTCATCCTGATCGTCTCGTCTGTCACAATGGTCTTGGCCGTAGAAGCGGGCCATCGCAATGACAAGTCAGGCGTGATCAAGTGGTTGGGATTAACAATCATCGGTGGGTTTTTCTTCTTGGGATCTCAAGCGTGGGAATGGTCTCACTACATCCACGGAAGCGGAGGCTCTTTTCTTTTGAATGAATCTGTTGAAGTCACATCAGATGAGGGGCAAGTTTTTTCCCTGAACAAAGGCGATGTGGTTTATATGGATCATCACTTTGGTCATTTGGCAGAGCCTTGGATTGAAGGCGAACCTGAAGTAAGTCTCATCGTGAGTGATCACGGTGTCAAGTTGGTTGAGATGGGCGCGCATCCTCATGAGGCGGAGCTGCACAGCTTGACGCTCAACAAATACATCAACAACGAATCGCATGTTAGCGGTGACGACGCGATGAAGTTGTGGAACGCACGCTCTGAAAGCTTTTCATTCGGTGCCAACTTGCACGACAATGAGTACGCCTCCCAACAGGCCTATGCAGACTTCTTCTTTTTCATCACGGGATTCCACGGATTCCACGTCTTCTCAGGCGTTGTGATCAATATCATTATTTTCATCATGGCGTATCGCGGTGTTTTTGAACGACGCAAGCACTACGAAATGGTTGAAAAAATCGGGTTGTATTGGCACTTTGTTGACCTAGTGTGGGTGTTTGTTTTTACCTTCTTCTACCTCATCTGATTGCCCTTCACCACTTCGCAAACGTACAAACGACTCCCATGGAACGCGACGACCTCATTGTAAACGACAGCTACGCACTTAACGCTCACCATAGCGAAGAAGAGGGAGCCAAAATCCGCCGAAACACCTGGAAAGTAACAGGTATTTTGACTCTTCTGACCACTGTAGAAGTCATCATGGGCATCTTCTTTAAGCGGTCCGAGGCTTTTTCATGGACCATGATCAAGTGGACGTTTATCATCTTGACATTGGTCAAGGCCGCGTATATCGTGCTTGTCTTCATGCACCTTGGTGATGAAAGAAGTAATCTTAAGAAGGCTGTCCTAGCACCCTATATGCTCTTCATTGCATATCTGTTGTTCATTGCCATAACCGAAGGATTCGGGCACTTAGGCAATTTCAACGCTTTTCACTGATTTTCGTCTGCGCTCGTTGAACCTCGAGCTACCGAGCGCGGTTACATCTCCTAATGGAGTCACTTAAACGAACCGCGCCTTGCAATTGATCTCCGCCAAAAAACTGAAGCAGACTTTTTACCTAGCTGCGATCATGTTGGGGCTTCCACTGGCTGGATTGCTCATATTAGGGATTGACGGGGAACACCACTTCAGCACCCTTCCTTACTATGCCGAAGAGGGACTCATTGAAACGTGGAGTCCTGAAGCTCGGCGTGTGAGTGCATTTTCCTTGATCAACCAAAATGGAGATGCCTTTCATTCCGATTCATTGAAAGGCACCGTTTGGCTTGCCGCATTTTACTCGACCCGAGCACCCCATGTTGCTCAAATGACGAAGCAGCTGTTATGGCCAAATTTTCGTTACCGGGCAGAAGATGACATCGCCACGATTTGCTTCACCCTCGATGCAGAACACGACCAACCCGAAATACTGCAGGAGTATGTCTCCCGTAACACCCGTTACAATAGCCACAGTGGCAAGTGGCAATTTCTCACAGGCGACCAAGAGGTCATCGACCGCTTGATTTCAGAATCGTTCATGATTCAACGAGATCCCTCGGAGCCTGACAACATCGCCACCTTGTGGCTCGTCGATTCCAATGGCTACTTACGCGGGGTGTATCACGCAGCCTCAGAAGATGCTATTAAAGATGCCGTAGAAGACATTGCACTGCTGCAAAAAGAGATGGATGAAAAGGCTTATGCTCGTAAAAAAGCAATTAGAAAAGCCATTCAAGCGCCGTCCCTTCCCGTCTTAGGCCCTGAGGACCACACAGTACCCGCATTTGTTTTTCTGGACATGGACAGCCTTGAGTTTTCCCATCGAGACATCAAAAACCGATTGCGCATCGTTGACTTTTTCTTTACTCGTTGCCCGACGATTTGCCCCATGATGAGCAGTCAAATGGCCCGGATGCAAGACATCCTTAGAGAACGGGACATGCACGATGACGTGCTATTATTGAGCCACTCCGTTGACCCGGAACACGATCGTCCTGAGCAGCTTCGATCATACGGTGAGCGCATTGGATTGAATCCCAATCAATGGCAGCTCTTGACCGGCGAGAAGGCGTCCATCTATGCCATGGCGAAAGAGGGGTATTTCCTCACAGCTTTGGAAAGCGACACTGCGGCAGGAGGGTTTTTTCACAGTGACTTATTTGCATTGGTGGACCGTTCAGGACAGATCCGAGGCTATTACGATGGCACATCTACAACTGAGGTCGATCAACTATTGGACGATGCTGAACAACTTTGGATCTTGAATCAATGACCATGTTAGAAAAAGAGAACGCGGTAAAGCGCTTTGTTTGGACCGTGGCCGTGGCTATTCCTGTTGCCGTCGCCTTGTTGTTTTTCATTCCACCCGCTGAAAATTTATCAGAGGAAACACGGCAGGCATTGTATGTTCTTCCGCAGATCAACGCCTGGTTCAATGGCACGGCGTTTTTCTGCTTGATCGGGGCGTTGATCGCCATCAAAAACAAAAACGTACCGCTTCACCGCGCATTCAATACGGTCGCACTTTCGTTGAGCGTACTGTTTTTATTGAGCTACGTCGCATTCCATTTAACGACGGAAAGTACACACTATGGAGGAGAAGGCTGGCAGCGGACGGTGTATTTTACCGTCCTCATCTCCCACATTGTTCTCTCGACCGGAATCATCCCATTGGTTCTGTTCACATATTATCGTGGACTGCGTATGGAAGTCGCTCGCCACCGAAAATTAGCGCGATTTACATGGCCCATTTGGCTGTATGTCACCGCAACAGGCGTGCTCGTTTATTGGATGATTTCCCCTTATTACCCGGTTGCATGAACGGTAGAAACCTCCTTTTCAAATCCTTAATTGTCGCCGGACTCATTTTGATCCTTCCAGGCCTGATGGAAGGGCAATGTGTTATGTGCAAGGCAGTTGCTGAAGACAGCGCTTCAGACGGAGGCCTTGGCGCAGGACTCAATCGAGGTATTTTATATTTGATGGGCATCCCTTATGTTTTGTTATCTGCGCTTTTCTTCGTGATTTATAGAAGCTGGAAATCCGATTCCGCAGCTTGAATTGCACCCCAATGACCTCAACCACATCGAATTTTTACACCCACTCAAAGGAGGTGTTTTGTTTGATTGGAATGCTGGTCTTGTGCCTTTCCTCTTGGAGTCAATTTACAGTAGAACGCAGTCCGTGGCTTGACGGTCCAAAAATCACAGACGAACCCATCAACCAACGATGGGCCGTGGCAAATAATGAGACCAATGAAGCTTTGCATGTTGAGCTCATCGTTGAAGGGATCAATCCTCGAAAGACCGTTCGGCTGGATGTCGATCGCGCCTTGGAAGTGAGCCTCCAACCGTTTCGACGTTATACACGCATTTGCGTTGAGCCAGACTTTATGCTGCATACCGATCGCATTTGGGCAGATCCGGCAACGACAATAGATACGCTGCGATTGCGTCCACTTAGAATGGGATTGGAAGTCGATTTAGAGCCCATTGAATTCACTCCCGGGGCCAGTCAGATCTACCACACATCTATTCCCACTTTGGAAGCCTTGTATACCTTCCTTGTCGTCAACCCTACTGTGGACATTGCTGTAGTAGGTCATGAACACCCGTCTCCAACGACTTCTGAGACCGCTTTTGAAAGCCGCGAACGCGCGCGAGCAGTTTGGGAATATTTGGTCACCAAAGGAGTGAATCCAAATCGGCTCGCAGTGGAAGGTGAAGGCAGCAGCCGTATGCGCTTTCCTGAACCAAAATCCATCGAAGAAGCGGAGGCCAATCGACGGGTCACGGTGCGTGTCACGCACTATTGACGCCATCGATAAAACTGCCGTCCGTTGCTGTAGATTTGCACCATGCAAACACCGGTTTCCATCACTACAACTCCGACCACTTTTCATAGCTTTTTCATGGTCACATGCCTTCTTGTGCTTGGCCTGTTTTCGACTACAGTCCGTGGACAGGAGCCTTGGACTCTTCAGCGTTGTCTCGATCACGCCTTTGAATACAATCTGCAAATCAAGTTAGCCGGCCTTGGAGAAATTAGCGCTGATATCGGCATCCAGTCCGCCAAAGGTGCCTTTCTTCCCAACTTAAATGGAAACGCCTCCCACGGCTATAATTTCGGCCGCACTGTTGATCCGTTTACCAATCAATTCGTAGAGTCATCGCGCATTCAATCCAACAGTTTTGGACTGTCGACTGGACTGACATTATTCAACGGATTTCAAAATCACCTCAGTCTGAAGCGGTCGTATCTCGCTCAACAAAGCGCTGAAGCCAATCGTGAAGTTGTAGAGAATAATGTGGTGTTGACCATCGCTGGAGCCTATTTAAATATTTTATTTCAGGATGAGTTTGTGCGCGTTGCCGAAATCAATCGGACAGCGACTGAACGCCAAGTCAACCGCATGACCCAACTGGTCAATGCCGGTGCAGCTGCCGAAGCGGATTTGTACGATGTCCAAGCACAACTCGCTGCGGATGAAGCCACCATTGTGAGCACCAGCAATGCCTTAGGCTTGGCGAAGCTCAATTTGGTGCAATTGCTTCAACTTCCCGCCTTTGAAACAGCAACCTTTGAAGTCGTCCGACCTTCAGACAGCGATTTGGAACGCAACAACCTGCCCGGATCACCCAAAACAGCCGTTTCGCATGCGCTGAGTTCTTTTCCGGAAATTCGCCAAGCAACACTCGGAGTCGAAGATGCCGAGCTTGGCTACCAACTCGCCCGTTTCGCATCACTTCCTCGAATATTTGCCAGCTACAATTTCGGTTCTGGTTATTCTGGCGCAGCCCGATCAATCGATGGCGAGCCCACCATTAGCGATTTTACATTGGGTAATTTGGTTGTAGAGGACGTCCTCTACCCCATCATTGCTCAACAAGAAACCTACAACTTTATTACCACCCCTTTTCAGGATCAAATCGAACGCAACTTCAACCAAAATTTGTTCTTCTCCATGAGCCTTCCGATTTTCAATAACTTCAATGTTAAATCGGGGCGGGAACAAGCGTCGGTCGCAATATTCAGTGCTGAATACCAGCTAGAGCAAACACGACAAACACTGACGGCCAATGTGGAATCCGCTTGGGCTGACGCCCGAGCAGCTAGTCAAAATGCCGTAGCGCAAGAAGCAGCTTTGGTTGCTGCTGAAAGAGCCTTTACCAACGCGGAAAACCGTTATGAAGCAGGTGCCTCCACAGCAATCGATTATGCCGATGCGCGTTCTTTACTTGACAACGCTAGAGTGAACACACTTCGAGCGAAGTACGATCTCGCTTTCAAAAGCCGGATTCTCGATTTCTATATGGGACGAGCCATGACATTCCGATAAGTCAGACACCATGAAATTCACGAAGAAGTTTTGGATCATTCTGAGTGTCGCACTCGTTACATTGCTCATTGCAGGGAAGTTTTACGGCGGACAAACCGACCTTCCTCAAGTTGATGCAGAAGCCGTGCAACTCCGCGACATCGTTGAACGCGTCTCGGCTTCCGGAAAAATCCAACCCGAAGTCGAAGTCAATATCACCGCGCAAGTCAGCGGACAAATCACCGCGCTTCCGGTTAAAGAGGGAGACGCCGTGGATTCAAGCGATTTACTTGTGCAAATCAACCCCGATTTGTACGAAGCGGCATTGAATCGTGCTGAAGCGGCATTGAATTCCGCTCGATCCAATTTGGCCTCCGCTCGTGCACAAGCGAATCAGGCAGACGCACAGTATTTCGCCGCAACCCGCAGTTGGGAACGCACGCAACAATTGCATGCCAACGGCGTCATTTCCCAAGCAGACTACGACGCAGCTGAAGCAAATTTCCGCACTGCTGATGCCACGCAGAAATCAGCACAAGAGTCCATTCGAAGTGCTGAGTTTGCCATTTCAAGCGCTTCTGCTTCTGTCCAAGAAGCGCGCGATAACTTATCCCGGACTACACTCACTGCTCCGCAATCTGGAACGGTTACTGCGTTGGTGAAAGAAATTGGGGAGAGTGTTCAAGGCAATGGGTTTACAGCGGGAGAAGTCGTCATGAAAGTGTCGGACTTATCGACCATGGAAGTCAATGTCGAAGTCAATGAAAGTGACATTGTCCGAGTCGGGCTCGGCGATATGGCCGAAATCGAAGTGGACGCCTATCTCAATGATGTCTTCACGGGCGTGGTTACGGAAATTGGGAATACCGCTCTCAATGCGGGACTCAATGGGTTCTCCATGGATCAGGTAACGAACTTCTCTGTGAAAGTCCGCCTGCTTCACGACAGCTACGCTCATTTGCTCGCCGACGACTCCACCCTGGTCTCTCCTTTTCGCCCAGGAATGAGCGCCAAAGTGGATATTTTGACACGACAAGAGAGCAATGCCATTTCCATTCCCATCCAAGCTGTCACTACCCGTGAGAACGACGATGACGAAGGCGACAGTATTCTCGGCGTTTTCCTTTTGAGCGATGGAAAAGCGGTATGGACCCCGGTTACTTCTGGGATTCAAGACAATCGCAACATCGTCATTCACGCTGGATTGGACACTGGGGCGGTTGTGATTACAGGGCCCTACGAACGGGTGTCGCGAACGTTAGAGGATGGGGATGCCGCAGAAGCAGCACCCGAGAAAAATGAAGACTAAAACGTGTCAAGTATGCCGCTCATCCTTGCCATAGAAACCGCTACCCTTGCATGCTCTGTGGCTATTTTTGAAGGAGAGCAGGTAATCGCCCATCGCCATGACATTGGCCCTTCTTATGTACATGCCGAACGCCTTTTGCCCTTCATTGACCACGTTCTACGTGAAGCCGGCATTGCCAGCAAAGAGTTAAGCGCCATAGCTGTTTCTGCCGGCCCAGGGAGCTACACGGGACTGCGCATTGGCGTTGCGACAGCCAAAGGATTGTGTCATGCATTGGAAATCCCTATGATCGCGACAGACACACTTCACTCTTTGGCTTTTCAAGCGAGCCGCATAACCTCACACCCACCGGATGCAGTCGTTGCCGTTTTGGATGCAAGACGAGACGAGGTATACACCGCTACATATACCCCAAGTGCTTCGGGATGGAGCGCAGTAGAGCCGACCCGAGCTTTGATTTTGGAGCCGCGCGTGGGTCTAGATCAATTGTTTCCATTCGCAGCAAACCATTCAAATGTTATGGTGATTGGGGATGCCGCTCAAAAAACCCAACGCTTGCTAAGCTCGCTCACCGATTCCTGGTCGTTCATCGAAGGGCATCCCAATGCAATGGATACGTGCGCAACGGCATCCCGGCGGTTTGTAAATCGCGAATTCGAAGATCTCGCCTACTTCGAGCCACGTTATCTGAAAGAGTTCATAGCGGGAACACCCCGAGACCCTCTAGGTCTTCGCAACCGCGCTATTGATTTACCTCCCTCGTCATGAAGAAATCCCGTCGGTATCCTCGAATTTTGTGGGTTGTCTTCTTGCCCCTTTTGCTGTGTCAATCTAAGTGCAATGACAACGACCAGTTCATTCCATATGTCCCTGTGGATTTCGCAATCAACATCGATCTACCCGCATATTTAGACCTGTCTGTCCCAAGCGGCCACATCGCGGTGAGTGGCGGCTCGCAAGGCATCATTTTATATCGCTACACGTTGGACCAATTCGTCGCGTTGGATCGACATGCAACGGCTGACATCCCCGCGGGCTGTCAAGTTCAAGTTGAAGAAGACGGACTGATATTGACCGACCCATGCAGCAATGCACAATGGCTCATCATTGACGGTTCAGTTGTCGATGGCGACGCTTCGGTGCCCTTGCATCGTTACGCTACGTCTTGGACCCCTCCAATCCTTCGGGTCTACAACCCCTGATAATCACGCCTCTTTTTGGCGCATTCGTTCAAAAAGGGAAGGCACCAGTACAATGAGGAAGGATGGCAACGGCGATTGCAAAAACGCCAGGAATTCATGCGAGACACTGTATCCCGCTTTTCCACGAACTGCGATCATGAATACCCCCATGATCAGTCCGGCCATCCCATAAATGACAACGAGCCAAGGCCAACGATGAAAGTGCCCCGTCGTCTTCAAGAATAAACCATCAAAAACAAAAAAAACTAGAAGGATAAGCAGACTCATTGCCCACTTCAGCGCGTTTAACTCCGTCAACGAAAACCCATGAAATCCGTCCCAAGTCCCGCGAATGACATAATACTGTAAACGCTTGGGTTGGTGAAGCTGTTCCCACGCCATGGCACGACTCGAAGGCCCCAAATCAACAATTTCAGGGTGCCGTTCCAAGGTGTCGATGTAATGATTGAGGTGCACCTTCGCGAGCTCTTGGTAAAAACCGAAGACGAGCATTCCCAATAAAACAACAATCCACGTTGGCCGTTTCCAAGGCAATATGGGCGCCGCTGTATTTCCGCTCATGATCTTGCTGTTGAACGCCTTAAGCTCATTGTGTTTTGTTGCGTCGCGTAGACATACCACAACGCAAAAATGATGCTATAAACAAAGACTGTAAACGTGTAATCATGGTTGAATTCGAGTGCTGAAGGCCAATACAGTTGGATCATTAGCAAGCAGATAATGCGGAATGCATTGGCCGTATGCAAAATGGCAATTCCCAATGGAATAAACCAAACCTTCCTCGTCCACCGTCCTGGAAACGATGCAATAAAGATGGTAAACAGAGCAAATAAAACCACCCCATCGCACGATGGCCCCACGAACACTCCAGCAGTACCTTTGATTCCGACACGTGTTCTGAAGGCCTCGTCCATAATTTGGAATTGCGCGTTCAATCCATATCCCAGCCATTCCAAAGCCCACTCGGTGATCACGATGAGACTCTCGGTCACATACTCATCCATGAAGGTCGCCGGTTTTAGAAATTCCTCATAGCTCAGATGCCACACAATGTATCCGCCAAAACCCAACACTAGAAAACGGAAAACGTCCGGCTGTGACCGGACGAATTCTCTAAGCTGCTGAATGACTCCCAATCGGATAATCAGTAACGGTATAAGTCCGACTTAAACGGACCATTCACTGGAACACCAATATAATCAGCTTGTTCCTGTGACAAAGTTTCCAAAACGACATTGATCTTATCCAAGTGCAGCCGTGCTACTTCCTCATCCAAATGCTTGGGCAAGGTGACTACCTCATTTTTGTACGCTGCCGCATTGTTCCAAAGTTCCAATTGGGCAAGAGTTTGGTTCGTAAATGAGTTGGACATGACAAAACTCGGGTGGCCCGTCGCACATCCCAAATTCACCAAGCGGCCTTCCGCCAACAAGATGATGTCCTTTCCGTTGAGGGTGTACAAGTCGACTTGCGGCTTGATGGTATCCTTCGTTGCACTTTGATGATTGTTCAACCACGCCACGTCAATCTCATTATCGAAGTGACCGATGTTGCAAACGATAGCCTTGTCCTTCATCTGCTCAAAATGTTCCCCGCGGATGATGTCCTTGTTGCCAGTGGCTGTAACAATGATGTCACATTCTTTCACGGCATCAACCATACGCTTCACTTCATATCCGTCCATGGCCGCCTGTAGAGCGCAAATGGGGTCAATTTCAGTTACCATGACACGGCACCCCGCACTACGAAGTGAGTCCGCTGTGCCCTTGCCTACGTCTCCGTATCCTGCAACAACAGCAACTTTTCCGGCCATCATGATGTCTGTGGCACGACGAATCGCATCAACCGCCGATTCTTTACATCCGTACTTGTTGTCAAATTTCGATTTCGTTACTGAATCGTTGACGTTGATTGCGGGCATTGGCAATGTACCGGCCTTCATTCGGTCATATAGACGCAAAACACCGGTGGTTGTTTCCTCAGAAAGACCGTTGATGCCTGCTCCTAATTCAGGATATTCATCAAGAACCATGTTGGTCAAATCACCGCCATCGTCCAAAATCATATTCAATTGCTTGCGATCATCGCCAAAAAACAGTGTTTGACGGATGCACCATTCAAACTCTTCCTCAGTCATACCCTTCCAAGCATAGACAGGGATGCCCGCTGCGGCGATTGCTGCGGCGGCATGGTCTTGCGTTGAAAAAATATTGCATGAAGACCAAGTCACATCTGCACCCAAATCCACAAGGGTTTCAATCAAAACAGCCGTTTGAATGGTCATGTGCAAGCATCCAGCGATACGCGCACCTTTAAGTGGTTTCTCACCTTCGAACTTCGTCCGCAATGCCATCAAACCAGGCATCTCGGCTTCCGCCAATCGAATCTCCTTACGACCCCACTCTGCGAGTGCAATGTCTTTTACTTTATAAGGCAATTTCTCTATTGTCAAACTCGTGCTCATGCTTTCTAATTTCGAAAGTTAAAATTACAAAGAATGAACCGGTCTGAGACAAGAAGGTTCACTCACCATTTGATTTATACTTGCGCTCCATGCCAGTCATTCACCCATTCTATGAATCAACCACTCCAGACACCATGGCCGTGGCCGTTCAGACCGACTCGGTTGAATTGGAACACTGGGCTAAAAATCAGAGCCGGTTCCCACAGCGGGATGTGGCTTCTATGCCCGCTCATAGGCAATTGGAGCATTTCTCCGTGGATCAAGCTTTGCAACGCTTGGGGCTCGATGCCGCTGACGCTCACGTGATTCATGATGACAATCTAAAACCTCACATTGAGCGGCTTGACTCAACGGCTACCCATCAAGCCATCAGCATAGCCCATCAAACGGAAGGCGATGTGTGCCATGCGTTGGTCGCTTTGAGCTCTTCTCCCATCGGATGTGACATCGAATGCGAGAGAATTTCTTTGCCTCGGCTCGCTCACCGTGTCATGTCAGCGGAAGAAGGCGATGAACATTCCTCCCTTGCGCAACTCTGCGCCATTTGGACGGTGAAAGAATCCATGTTCAAAGCACTGGGACCTCAACTGGATTTCCGAAGAGATCTCCGCGTCATTTTACCCACTGATTGGAATCCAGCGATCGAGACAACGTGGACTATTGAAGGCTTCGTCCGAGGTCATCAATACGAGTGGGAAATCTCGAACCGGCGCTCACCCATCACCAATGTCAGGATTTGGATGTGTCGCGGACCGATGACAGCGCCGTTGACTCTGAGCGATTCTGACACACCAAAATAAAGGGCACAAAAAAAGGAGTCCGAAAACTCCTTTTTTTTGCTATTGACTGTTCAGTGCTTCGTGGAAGCACAACATCATTGACATTCAGCGCAATTAACGCTCAATGCCTTTGTGGCGTCGTTCTGTACTCACCGACAATTTCTTGCGGCCTTTGGCCCGCCGAGCATTCAATACATTGCGGCCATTGGCAGAAGCCATTCGCTTGCGAAAGCCATGCTTGTTACGGCGCTTGCGTACAGAGGGTTGAAATGTCCTTTTCATGATGCGTCAGTGTTTCGGTGGATTTAACCACCCAAATTCGGGACGGCAAAGATAGTCACAGATTACGTGCTTCCAAATTGGATGACACAAAGATTACAAAGTAAACGCCGAATCGGACGTAATTTTGGCTCATGGCGAAAAGCGTAAGGCAAAACTCCCCTCAGATGGGCTCGGAGAAGGAAAATGAGATGGTGCGAAAATTCAGTTGGAAAAACTGGGGTGCCTTAGGAAAAATGGGCAAATACCTGCGACCTCATGCATGGGGGTATGCTCTTGGTATTCTCATCATCAGTGCCAGCGGTATTTTGACCTTGCTCGTGACCCGCCTTTGGGGCCAGCTGGGTGGAGTTGGCACCATGGGCGATGGTCCGGCTCAAGTTGAGTCGCCCATGCAGGCATTGAACATTGACATGACCAACTTATCGAGCATTGGGTGGACCATCTTGATTGTCTTGTTTATTCAAGCAACACTCAGCTTTGCCCGGGTCGTTTTGTTTGCTCGCATGACCGAAGATATGATGCGTGACATGCGAAGTGATGCGTTTGAAGCCATTGTGCGCATGCCGATGCGCTTTTTTGACACACGGCGGGTGGGTGATTTGAACAGCCGAATTTCATCAGACATCACTGCCATACAAGACATTTTCACCACGACAATGGCAGAGTTGCTCCGGCAGATCATCATCATCATTGGTGGAATTTTGGCCTTGTTGTATTTCTCAGTGACATTGACCCTTCTCATGTTGGCAACGCTGCCAGTCATGATCATCGCGGCAATTTTGTTTGGACGGTTCATTCGGAAACTGTCCAAGCGCACCCAAGACCAGGTCGCAGAGTCCAACACCATCGTGCAAGAGTCACTCACGGGCATTATCAGTGTGAAGAGCTTTGCCAACGAAGCATTGGAATTGGTCCGGTACGGAGTCAGCATTCGCGACATCCGCACACTCGCTTTGAAAGGGGCTATCTGGAGAGGAGCCTTTGCCTCCTTCATCATTCTGTTCATCTTTGGAGCCATCACCCTGGTCATTTTCAAAGGAGCAGACCTCATGGCAAGTGGTGGATTGGCGAGCGAGCATTTCTTCACCTTTCTATTGATGACGGGGTTAGTCGCGGGATCAATTGGCGGCATTGCAGCACAATTCTCAGCGCTTCAAAAAGGATTAGGAGCCATTGAGAGCTTAATGGAGCTTATGGATGAGCCGCAAGAGCCGGTTGATACGCGCTCTGAAACACTCGTTGATTTGAAGCTTGAGGGCCGCGTTCAATTCAAGAACGTCCAGTTTCATTATCCCAATCGAGAGGACATCAATGTATTGAGTGGTGTCGACCTGGACATTGCTCCAGGAGAACGCATTGCTTTGGTGGGACCATCGGGAGCCGGGAAATCCACCATCGCTTCCCTTCTTTTACGCTTTCATGATCCTGTCAGCGGTGACATCCTCATTGATGGGGAATCATTGGCCTCCTTTCCACTGACTGCATATCGGAAACGGGTAGCGTTCGTCCCTCAGGAGGTCATTCTTTTTGGAGGAGACATCCGGAGCAACATCGCTTATGGCAAACCCGATGCCACAGATGCTGAAATCATGGATGCTGCTGATAAAGCCAATGCCAAGGAATTTATTGACTCATTCCCTGAGGGCTTTGAGACTTTAGTAGGTGAACGTGGCGTCCAACTTTCTGGAGGACAACGACAACGCATCGCCATTGCGCGCGCGATTTTGCGCAATCCCGATATTTTAATCCTGGACGAGGCGACCAGCGCACTTGATTCGACCAGTGAACTGGAAGTCCAGAAAGCCTTGGATGTTCTGATGCAGGGACGCAGCAGCTTGATCATCGCCCACCGACTGAGTACGATTCGCAGTGCCGATCGGATTGCAGTCATTGCTGACGGAGCCATCCAAGAATGGGGAAATCACGAGGATTTGATGGCCGCGCAAGGCACCTATTTCAGATTGGTTGAAAACCAAGAGATCGGCATGTCTTGAATAAGCCCTATCGGAATCGTATATTTAGCTTCACCCAATAGCAATATGAAAAAGGCATTGATCACCGGAATTACAGGGCAAGACGGCGCCTATTTGACGGAATTGCTCTTGGAGAAGGGTTATGAGGTGCATGGTGTAAAACGCAGATCCTCCTTGTTGAATACGGACCGCATTGATCATTTGTATCAAGATCCACATGACTCGGGAATTCGCTTAAAGCTGCATTATGGGGATTTGACGGACTCAACAAATTTGATCCGAATTATTCAAGAAGTGAAGCCCGATGAGATTTATAACCTCGCGGCGATGAGTCATGTAGCCGTGAGCTTTGACACACCGGAATACACAGCCAATGCGGACGGCATTGGCCCGCTTCGCATATTAGAAGCCATGCGGATCCTGGGCATGGAGAAAACGTGCCGCTTCTACCAAGCTTCCACCTCTGAGTTGTTTGGATTGGCGCAGGAAACGCCTCAAAACGAAACCACTCCGTTTTATCCGAGAAGCCCCTATGGTGTTGCCAAATTGTACGGCTTCTGGATCGTCAAAAACTACCGGGAGTCATACGGAATGCATGCCTCCAATGGTATTTTATTCAACCACGAAAGCCCATTGCGTGGAGAGACGTTTGTGACCCGTAAGGTCACTCGTGCCGTAGCTCAAATTCACTTGGGCCTATTGGACCGTTTGTATTTGGGGAATTTGAATGCAAAGCGCGATTGGGGACACGCCAAAGATTACGTGGAGGGCATGTGGCGGATGCTGCAGCAAGACACACCAGATGATTATGTTCTGGCCACCGGCCGCACCGTGCCGATTAGGGACTTTGTCAACATGGCGTTCGCTCATGTTGGGAAGACCTTAGAATGGAAAGGTGAAGGTGTCAACGAACAAGGAATCTGCAAGGAATCTGGAGACGTACTGGTTCAAGTGGATCCTCGCTATTTCCGTCCTGCAGAAGTGGATTTACTCGTAGGAGATGCATCGAAAGCCAAAAAAGTCTTGGGTTGGGCGGCTACCTATACGCTTGAAGAGTTGTGCAAGGAAATGGTCGAATCCGATATTGCTCTTTTTGAGCGCAACAAATACTTGAAGGACGGCGGACACGAGGTCCTCAATCAGCACGAGTGAACCCTTCGTTTAACCGGAGGATTCCTGATAAAACGGCCGCTTGCTCACCTCGTGAAAACTGAGCAATGGCTGCTATTCGCTCAATAGATGAATTTGACGGGGCTGAATCATCCGTCCATTCGATGATTTGTTCAGCCATCTGTTGGACCTCATTCCGATTAAAGCACGCTCCAGCTTCAACCGATCGTATGATATTCGCTGCTTCTCCGTCGGGCGCGCCCAAGCACAAAATTGGTTTTAGCGCCCGTAAATACTCAAACACCTTGCCTGTAATGATGAGGTTCGCTTGAGGCGTGTCAGGAATCACTAGCAATAAGGCATCTGCTCCCAGCAATACCTCCGGAATTTCTGCATGGGGAATCTCTCCTTTTGCCTGCAGCATCGGCCATCTCTTTTGAAGTCGGTGCATCATCGATTCCGGCTGATTTCCCACAAAGCTCACTTTCAAATCCACTTGAGGTAGTCGCTTTTGAGCCTCCTCCACAGCCTGGAAAAATACATCGGGACGATACGATTCCGAAATGGTCCCTGTGTAAACTATCTGAAAGATTCTCTTTCCTTCGTAGCTCTCTGATTTCGATGGTGTCACACGTTCCAAATCTTGAAAATCTCGCTCATCAAAACCGTTAAAAATGGCATGAACGGGACTGTTTGACCCCAGTGCTTTCAAACGATTGCCCAATTGACGCTTCATTTCTTCGCCCACAGTGATCAGCATATCGGCACGTTGTAAAACGTGTTTCTCATAGCGCCGATCCAACGCACGTGAGAAGAAAGAGTGTCCCAACTCATTGTAATAAAACACATCCGTCCAAGGGTCGCGGAAATCTGCAATCCATTGAATGCCCGTTTGTCGCTTCAATTCCATCCCAATCAATTGACTTGAGTGAGGTGGGCTAGTTGTAATTACGAGATCGATGTCCTCAGAACGGATTAAATCCAATCCTTTACGAATCGCTCTCGAATTCCATCCTTTTCTCGGGTCTGGTATGAATAGATGCGTTCTTACAAACAAGGCCAATTTCGTTTTCCATCCTGTTTTCTCCGTTCTCGCGAAATTTGGTTTTGGCAAGTTCCTAGAACCAAAAAGAGACTCAGCCCAGGCAAAAGGGTTGAATGCTGACGTTCGATGGACCATCAATGAAGGGTGCAGATCAGACTCCAAAGACGCATCACGGGATGGGAAATTGGCGGAACCGGGCTCAACCGTCAGTACATGAATTTGCCAGCCCAGCTCCGCTAGATACCCCGTCAACTTCAACCATCGTTGTACACCGGAACCTCCACTCGGTGGCCAGTAATACGACACGACAAGAAGCTTGCGCTGTCTTTGATTCATTGGGTATCCGTTTTCATTCCAATTCGATGGTGCCGTTCCAAAACCCTTGCAAGCGTTGCAAGTCCAATTGAGCGGCACTCCATGCTTGTTGCGTACGGAGGACCTCCATTTCCGCACGCTGCAATCCAACTTGCAACTCACGAAAATCCAATGAATTGATGGCGCCAAACTCCAACCGGTCGCGGCCCATTTCCAGCAATTCTGCAGCGTTTTCAGCCATACGCAAGGCCAATTTATAAATGGAAGCTTGAGCATTCATGCGATCCGATGCCGTTCGTGCCAAAAGCAGCACCTGACGCTGTTGATCGGCGAAGTCCAAATCCGCAACTTCCACTTGGATTTTGGCCTGTTGAATCGCTCGACGGGTGGCCCCTCCATTGAAAATATTGAAATTCACCGACAGATTAGCGGCGAGATTTTGACTCCGGCCGTTACCCGATAAATCGCCCGCAGCAAACTTGCTTCGTTGGTCACCAAAGCTTGAAGACAACTGAATCATTGGAAACAATCCCGACGATGCTTGATCGGTGCCTACATCAGCCAATTCAAGCGATAACATGGCATTTCGAATGGCCGTAGCGTCCCGAAGAACGGATGCTTCAATGGACTCCCATTCGGTGTTTTCAACCGGTTGACTCAATGTTGAAGTGAGTTTCCAATCGGTCGACTCAATACTTCCTAAAAGTCGGTTAAAATTGTGCATAGCCAGCTCACTTGACAGTCCCTGCTGCACCAAAGCCAAGCTGTCCGTGAACAAAGCATTCTGAATTTGCAGTCGATCAAACGCTCTTGCTCCTCCCCATTCCTGAGCAGATTCTAAGCGACTCAGGCGTTCCGTCGAAACGGATAACGAATTCCGCAACACATCCTCTAAAGCAAATTGAATCAACACGTTATCATATGCAACTAAAACAGCGACTATCGTTTGTTCAACCACAAGACTTACCTGACCTTCCGATTGTTCCGCTAAGACATCCAAAGCGTGTTTATTGGCAAACATGCGCATCCCATCGAACAATGTCCAGTTGAGCTGAACGCCTGCATTCAAGGACTCTGATTCGAGCCGCTCTTGAATGAAGGAGGTGGGGTTTTCACGTTGATCGCTCACGGCGTTTGAAACCGTTGTGGAAACTCCAACCTGAGGCAAAGCTCCTGCTGCTCCCCACCCTGTGTTACTTGATGCGAGTTCAGCTTTTTTCTGAGCCAATTGAATGCCGAAATTGTGGTTCAAGGCAACGGTGACCGCTTCTTGTTTGTTTAGGGTCTGAAATCCTGATTGCGCCAAGATTTCAAAAGCACCGATGTGCGTTAAAAACAGACCCGTGACTGTCAATTGGAAAATCTTAGAATTCATGACTTCTCGATTTCAGCGTCCAAGACAAGTTCCTCTCGAATGGCAGGTTCGGCCGCCTCGACCCCCGGCCAATTGCCCTTTTTCACCCAAACCCACGTGCGGTGGAACGGGTTGATCCATTGCAAATAAATGGGGAGAAGCACCAGAATAATCACGGTAATAAAGAGCAATCCAAAGGCCACGGAAATGGCCATGGGGATTAAGAATTGCGCTTGAAAACTCTTATTCAGCATTAATGGCGCCAGGCCAGCTACAGTCGTCACAGACGTCAAAATGATGGGACGGAATCGACTCATCCCGGCCTCCCAAATGGCTTCCTTGACCAACAATCCCTTCTTGAGATTTACATTGTAAGAAGCCACGAAGACCAAGGCATCGTTTACGAGAATTCCAATGAGCGCAATCATGCCCAAGATGGAAAACAAGCTGATTTGAGCGCCCAAAATCCAGTGTCCCAAACTGACTCCAACGAAGCCAAAGGGAATCAAACCAAACACCGCCAAACCTTGCAAAGGTGAGCGAAACGCCAGAATGATGATGAACAACATCAGGGCGAAAATCAACGGCATCACTGCGCCTATACTCGACTGCGATTTGGCCACTTCCCTATTTTGTCCCTCGTAACTCGGCGTTACCGAAGGATAACGTGCCAAGATTTGTGGAAGCACATCTTCTTTGATGGCGGTATTGGCATCCGTTGCGCTCACCCAAGGTCCCGCCAAGTCGGCGGACACTTGGACTTCCCGTTGACCGTAGAGGCGATTGATGGCGGTGATG
The DNA here is from genome assembly GCA_963934215.1 of uncultured Flavobacteriales bacterium. Lineage (GTDB taxonomy): Bacteria > Bacteroidota > Bacteroidia > Flavobacteriales_D > Sanyastnellaceae > UA16. The sequence continues at coordinate 34,487 of CAWVYB010000003.1, forward strand.
CCCCGACCGACGACCACGTCAGCCAACTCATTCAAAGGAATCCTTGAACCATCGATCGCTCGAATTCGGAAATTCTGCAGATCGTCCAGTGACGCACGATCTTCTTCATCCAGTCGGACCCACACCCGCACCTCATCTCGTCCTCGCTGCAAACGCTGTACCTCGGAACCATAAAACCCTTGTCTCACTTGAGACATGATTTCTTGCCGGGTAAAGCCGAGCTGATACGCCATTGGCTTGAGCAAGATCTCCACCTCTTGCATGCCTTTCTGATTGTTATCGATGACATCCTTGAGGTCTTCGCGTTGCAGCATCGCCGCTTTGAGTTCAACGGTGGCTGCGATCAATTCGTCAATGTTGTTGCCCAACAAAGAAACCGACACAGGCCGACCGAAAGGCGAAAAGGCCGCAAAACTGAGGTTCTCCGCCCCGACAATGGACCCGACACGCTCTCGAATCATCGACGAAACATCGGTGCTCTTCATGTTGCGCCGCTCACCGTCCAACAACTGCACATTGATCAATCCATTGTGCATGGATGGTCCTATTCGTTTGTCGACAGCCACCACCATTTGCAGCGAATCATCCCGCTGTTCAGAAAGTTCCTCGTTGACATCCCAAACTACCGTCTCAATGTGATCCAATTGCGCCTTTGTCAGGTGGTCTCGCGTGCCCGACTGCATGGTCAGATTGATGGTCAAGTTGTCGCCTTCAATGAAGGGGAAGAACGTGGTCTTCACCAGACCGGAACCGATCAAGCCTGGAACGGATATCAAAAACACAGCAAAAATGATGCAGAACATGACCCACGGTTGGCGCAAGGCAAATCGCAGAATCGGCGCGTAAAACCGATCGCGCAATCCATTCATCAAATCCCGCATGAAGCGCTCCAATCGATTGGGCTTGAAGTCCCGACGCAACGCTTTGGAGTGGCCAATGTGTGCCGGTAAAATCAAGGCGCCTTCGACCAATGAAAACACCAAAGTCAGGATAATGACCTTCGCCATATCCCGAAAGAAATCACCCAGTTGACCTTCGATGAAAAAGAAGGATGAAAAGGCCACAATGGTTGTAATAATCGCAGCGAATACTGCGGGCAAAACTTCCAACGTGCCGTTGATGGTCGCATCCAATCGGCTGGCGCCGCGTTCATAATGCTGGTAAATATTTTCGGCAATGACGATGCCATCATCCACAAGGATTCCAATCACCAAGATCATTCCAAAAAGGGAAATCACGTTGATGGTTACCCCCAAATGAGCAGCGACTAAGAACATGCCCATGAAGGAAACTGGAATGGCCAACGCCACCCAAAAGGCGACCCGGACGTTGAGAAACAACGCCAAGAACAAGAGGACTAAAAAGAAGCCAATGACACCGTTATTGACCAACAGATCAATCCGTTGATTCAATACCGTACTCGAATCACGGATGACCTCCAAACGGGTTGCATCGCCTCGGCGATTGTATGCCGCGATGTACGTTCGCACATCTTCAGCGATGTCCAAAATGGATTCCGAATTGAGATTATTGACGGTAATCACAGCCGCGGGCTCCCCATTGAACCAGTTACGAGACGGGTCGTTTTCCGCCCAACGGTCTTCGATGACCGCCACATCACTGAGCCTCAACACTCGACCATCTCGGTCCGCCCGAATCACAATGTCCTCGAGACCTTGAGCCTCGTAGGTCCGGTAGCGGCCTCGAATGATCATCTCCTCGTCACTGAGCTTGAGGCGACCTCCTGTGGTTTCCAAATTGGAATTTCGGACGGCAGCGGCTACTTCCTGAATAGAAAGATTCATCTCGCTCAGGCGATCCTGCCGCAAGCGAATCTCAATTTCTTCGTTCGGAAAGCCACTCAACTGAACTCGGGAAATGCCCTCCACATTGCGCAACTCCCGTTCAATTCGACGCGCCTCCTGTTTCAATACCTTCAAGTCATCGACACCGACCACCGCGAAAGAAATCGCAACCCCGACAGCATCTTGCTTGAATACAATGGGGGGCTCCATGCCCACAGGAAAACTCGGAATGCGGTCTACAGCATTTTTGACATTCTGGAGCACTTCATCTGTTCGGTCTTCTGAGATGACGGCGATGGTGATGTTGCCGGCATTCTCATTGCAGACCGATTTGACCTGGTCAATGCCCGCAATGCCCTTCAAATTCTCCTCAATTTTGGCAATGATGCCTTCTTCAACCTCCTCAGGTGATGCGCCCGGATAGACCACTTGAACCTGAATGGTTTTCGAATCGGTTTCCGGAAAGAAGTTGGAACGCGTATTGGTCAGACCGATGAATCCTCCGGCCAAAATGGCAATCATGAGTAGATCGCCGGTCAAGTTGTAACGGACGAAGTATTGGATCAATCCGCGCATCATTCGCCAGTTTGTGGTGCAACAGGCATGCCCTCAAAAGCAGTCGTCAGCACCTCACCTAAAAGCCAATCTGAGCCTTCCAATCCTTGAATCATCGACTCGCTGCGCGAACTGAATACAACATCAACGGACTTGGCCACGAGCCGTTCATCTTGAACGACAAAGATGCTTTGTCCCGTTTGGATCCAAGCGTTGGGAACGACCACAACATCCTCGATCGCTTCGCTTTGAATGACTCCTGATACAAATTGGCCGTCGCGCAGTTGGGAGCGGGTTGCCTGGGTTGAAAGGGAGCGACAAAAGACCGTAGCTGTTTGCGTCGATGGATCCACCATGCCTGAAATCCGGTGAACTCTCGCTACCCCGATGGTTTGACCATTTTCATCTTGAAACAAGACCGTATCTCCGCGTTGCACCGTCGACAGGTAGCGCGCATGCAGGGCCGTTTTGACTTCGAAATCATTTTGTCCAATCAGAGAACCGGCCAACTGTCCGGCGCGAACGAGCCCTCCCGGTTGTACCGCCGTAGCCGCAAGAACCCCGTCAAATGGAGCAAGAATGGTATACTTGGACAGACGTTCTTCTGCAGCCCGAATGGCGTGGTAACTGCTCAACAATCCTCGATTCGCAACAAACAAGCGCTCACGATCTGACTGCGCCGGAGGCAAGATCGGCAGCGTGTTTTCCACATCAATTGCGTCGGAAAAGGCAGACCATGCCTCACCACTCTCGGGGAAATCGGCATGCAAATCAGCCAATTGATTGGACAATAGCTGCAAAAACTGACTGCGCTGTGAAATCAAATTCAAATGTGCTTCCCGATCATCCAACTGCATCATCGTTTCTCCTTGTTGGAACGCGGTGCCCTCGCGGAATTCCTTCCCTCCCAATTGCAATGTTCCCGTCACTTCCGCCAAGATTTCTGTGCGATAGCGTGCTTCGACACGGCCTTCAATTGGAGTGAGCGGAACGCATGGGGCAATTTCGACAGGCACAACACGCACAGCTCGAGCCGGAGTGGGACGGTCGGATACAGGCAATTCCTCCTTGAGAGAAATGAGCCCTTTCATAATGACGACGCCCACAACGAGTATGGCGGCGCCTAACGCAAAGCGCAAAGCGCTCTTCAAAAATGGATGCATAGGATGCTGAAAATATATGGAACCAAATTTCGCTCAAGAACTCCCGGAACGAACTCCTCTCCCGCCAAAAGATTCAAACGTCCTTTGGCAGATAAGTCAATAGCACCTCCATCATCCCGTCCGGTTCCATCCAATGTTCCGTGTTGGGAGGAATGCTACAGACGCTGTCCTTTTCAACCTCAATTCGATCCTGCCCTATCTGGATAATACCGCCACCTTTGACCACACGACAATGCTCCCACTCATCATGAAGGTGGGTCCGTCCATTCCCGTCAAAATGCAAGAACTCCACGAGCGGTTTTCCGTCCTGTTCAGCCAACAATTCCATAAAACCGAACGAGGTAACACGATGGGATAACGGGTTCCGGTTCATGGCGATTTCAAGGTCAAATCAGAAATTATCCAAGTCAGTCGGCCGCATGA
>CAWVYB010000004.1:0-35806 GCA_963934215.1 uncultured Flavobacteriales bacterium
CCGTCGTTGCTTAACATGGCTTCAGGATCCGAGTTTCAACCGACTTTCACCGAACCCGGACTCTATCAAATCGTCTACGAAGATGATGTGTTGATTCAAGCTGCGGCACCGTGCGAATATGACGCAACAGCATCTTTGGAGGTGTGTGTCATGGCGTCTGTTGAACCCGAATGGTCATGGGAATCCACTTCGGTCTGCATTCCAATGGAAGTGCAGTTGTCCAATGACACCCCCGAACCTCCCTGCGGTGAATCCATCTTTTCATGGACGGTTCAAGGAGGGGCGTATGAATGGGCTATTGGAAGTGGAGCCAACGACGAAAATCCTGAGTTGATTTTCTTGGAAGCCGCGAATTATACCGTTTCCCTTACGGTCGCTTCTGGGCTGAACGGAGTGTGTGGTGCAGCGTCAAGCCAGTCGATTCTTTCGAGCACAGCAGCACCCGAGGTGTTTATCAACGCAGCATCAGACTCTTTGTGCGTAGGCGAAACCTGGAACGGACAAGTGCTCATCAACCCTGGAAATACCTTCCTAACTGATTTTGGTTGGACGTTGGACGGGTTGGAAGTTGGGCCGACATCTCCCGCTCCCTTGAGCCAAATTATAGAAACTGTGGGATTGCACACTGTTGAGGTTTCCGCATCCAACAGCTGTGGAACGGACGTTCAACAGTATGCTGTGTTTGCCGCTCCAATTCCGGAAATAACGTTCAATGCTCCTTATGCCTCGTGCAATGGGTTTCCTGTTGATATCACCGCTTCCGGAGGAAATTCTTATTTCTGGTCTGCTACGGAGCAGGCCTTTGATGATGGTTTCGATTCGGACTCGAGCGTAACGTATATCATGGATGGCAATTTACTCGGTTCCGTTGTCGGGTCGCAGGTGTATGGATCGTTTTCCTGTTCATCAACAGAGAATTTCAGTGTTGTTGCCTCCGCAGTTCCTTCTTTAGAGATTGTCGGAGAATCCATGATTTGCGATGGAGGAACATTGGATTTGAATGCTTCGGTTTCTCTTTGGGGATCTTACTTTGTGAACTGGATTGGGCATGATACAGCAGTGGAGGGCAATGAATTCACACTTTCCATTGATCCTGGCGAAGAAGGGCCGTTTGAAATCGAAGCGATTGTGACTTCCTATGGAGGCGGTTGCACTGACACAGCCTCATGGACGGTTAACGTTCAACAACTTCCTGAAGTTGAAGCGGGAGCAGCCATCGAAGTGTGCAACCAATCGATCGAAGTGCTGTTGGATTCAGGTCTTCCTGTTGGAGGAACGTGGTCTGGATCGGGCGTTGTCTCTCCTGAAGGTTTGTTCAACGCGGGTTCCTTGGATGTGGGGGGATCTTCTCTTATCTATGCTTATTCGGATGCCAGTGGATGCGCAAGCGAAGACACCTTGAGCGTTGCTGTGGTATCAGCACAGGTTGTCAATATCATGTCTGATTTCGCAGTCTGTCAGTCTCAAGAAATCATGAGTTTGGAGTCTGTGGCATCTCCCGAAGGAGGGACATGGATTGGCGCAGGTGTCTTTGGTGCCTCATCCGATTCTTTGAACCTCGGGGTTCTCAGCGCAGGTTTGCATCAGCTGGTTTATGCTTTGGGTGAGGGCACGTGTTTTGTAACAGATACACTCGAACTCACCATTCTTGAATCACCTGCAGTTTGGATTCACACTATTGGAGGATTGCCATGCATGGGCGACTATTTGGAAGTTGAGGCATTGACAGGTGCTGGATCAGGTGGTGGCTATTCCTACAATTGGTCAACCAATGTAGATGTTTCAACCACGGATTCTTCGCATGTCTTTATCCAAGTGGAAGCGATATCCGAGATCTTTGTAACGGTGACTGATGCCTATGGTTGCAGCGCGTCAGATGATTTGACCATTTTACCTTTTCCTACACCGAGCATCTCAATGCCGGAAGCTTTCGAAGAATGCATGCAGGATATCGAGGTGTCATTGCCAATGGTCAACCCAATTGGAGGCACATGGTCTGGTCTGGGTGTCGTTGAAAGTGCAACAGGAGTGTTCAATCCGTCTCTAGTTGGTCTAGGAACGGCGGTCTTGAGCTATTCAGCCACCAATGTTTACGGATGTTCTCAAACGGACTCTGTGCAAGTGAATCTCGTTGAGGTTGAATTGGCAGAAGCTGGAGACGATGTGTTCGTCTGTGAGACGGAGGGGGTGATTGTCCTTGAAGGAGCCTCTCCAGAAGGGGGTTCGTGGTCGGGCACGGGCGTGATCGATGCCGCAGCGGGTCTTGTTGATGTCGCTCAGTTGTCAATTGGCACAACTGTTTTGACATATTCAACGGGCTCAGGGTCCTGTCTACATTCTGACAGTCGTATCTGCCATGTCCTTGGGAATCCCACTGTAGCGATCGTGTCGAGTGAAGAAGACAATCTTGCTTGCGCTGGTGATTCTGTGATTTGGACGGCTAACGTTTCGGGCGGTAATGTCTCGAACTCTTCAGATTACCAGTTTGATTGGATCGGATCGGCTACCACAGATTTAGACAATCCCGCGGAAGCTTGGTGGATCGCAAACTCCACAGAAACCACTGTGCAATTAATGGTTACAGACACACTGGGCTGTCAAGCTGAAATCACTCAATCAATAGCAGTCGAGTCGTTGCCGATTTTACAGCTTCCTCAAAACGTCCAAGAGTGTGCGCAATCCATAGAATTGGTGCTGCCTGTGGCGTCGCCAATTGGTGGAATGTGGTCAGGTCCAGGCGTTGTCGATGGATCGCTCGGACTTTTCAATCCGGGTTTTTTGGAAACAGGGCTCTGGGAGTTGACGTATAGCTATACCAACGCATCGGGTTGCTCGGCCAACGCAGGCACCATGATTGAAATTATCGACCCTGAACCTGTGTTTGCTGGAGATGATTTGGCCATTTGTGCGTCTGATGAGGTCATTCAATTGGGAGGGTTCTCTCCAGCGAATGGGGGAACTTGGACTGGCACGGGAGTGACCGATGCTTCCTCGGGTTTAGTAAATCCTGCCGGACTCACTCCATCAACTTATGCATTGGTTTATCACACCGGTTTGGGTTCTTGTTCCGTGGACGACACCATGAATTTGACGATTTTAGAATTGCCAATGGTCGAAGGTGTTTCAGCAGCTACGACTTGTTTGAACACGACGCTGGATGTTTCCTTGGATGTTACCGGCGGTGAGGCACCTTATTCGGTGAATTGGTTGACCGATATGGCATCGGTTTCTGAAGATGGTATGAGCGCGTCCGCGTCCGCTTTTGATCTAGGCGAGGCATGGCTTGAGGCCGAACTTTCAGACTTGAATGGATGCAATGCTAGCGTGTCATGGAGCTTCGAAGTTTTGGACTTTCCCGTTGTTTTCGCTGGTCCGGATCGGGTGTTTTGTGATCAACCCGTATTGGCTCAACTCACGGGCAATAGCCCTGAAATATCCGAAGGTGGTCAAGGTTCCTTTTATGGTTTGGATGGGGCTTTACAAGCGTTAGAATCCGACGGGACATTTGACCCTTCTTTGGCTGGAATTGGAACGTTTGAAGTGGTGTATACATTTGAGAGTGCGGCGACCAGTTGTACCCAAACGGATACGTTGACCGTCATCGTGAATACTCCAGATGCATTCACAGCTGGACCTGACACGGTGGTCTGTGCCAACGCAACGCTCGTGCAGTTTGAGGGTTTTGATTCTTCTGTGGATGTGGTTTGGTCTGGCCAAACAGATGCAGCGAATGCAGCTCTGGTCGATGCCGTAAATGGAGTCGTGGATCCTCAATTGTTGTCAGTTGGAACACATGTTTTTCAGGCTTCTACAGGAGTGGAAACGTGCCTAGTAACAGACGAGCGCTCCATCGAGATTCAACCTCTTCCTGTGATAGAAATCGCTTCTGATGAGTCTTTCTGCGCTTCCATGGGACTTGTAGAATTAAGTGGTCCCGCGCCGAATGGAGGCATGTGGATTGGGGAAGGAGTTGAGGATCTGCTCTTGGGTATGTTTGATACAGATCAAACCCCCGGACCATTTGAACTCGCTTACACCTTCACGGACGCATTGACGGGCTGTTCAGATACCGTACCACATCAGGTTGTCATTCAGCCGTTGCCTGTAGCACAAATTGAAGCTGCTGATGTCGCATGCAATACCGTGCCTTGGACTGCGACGTCCACCTCAATCAATGTGTCAGAGACCACTTGGATGGTCAATGGATTACCGGTGGAAGATGATGCCCTCGAAACCCTGTTGACGAATGCTGGTTGGTCTATCGTTCAGTTGTTCGTGGCCAACGAGTGGGGATGTGTCGATAGCACTCTGATGGAAGTGGAGGTCGTTTCGGCTCCAGTCGCCTTGATGGAACCCTCTGTGCTGAGCGGTTGCGCCCCTTTGGACGTTGCTTTCGAAAATCAGTCAACGGCATCACGGGCCTCATATGCTTGGTCCTTGAATGGACAAGTCTTTGCAGATACAGTTCCACCACTTCAGACGTTCGAGGAAGGGGATGATGTGGTGAACTACGATGCGCTTTTGACTGTGACGAATGCCTGTGGATCGAGCCAAGATTCAGTTGAAATCACGGTATTGCCTCAGCCTCAAATGGCCATCGCAATGCCTGAGGACAGCGTATGCTCTCCCTATACCGCTGAATTTATCAATGGAAGTGTAGGCAACCCAGAGGTGCTCAATTGGGATTTCGGCAATGGTCAATTGGGCTCCGGATGGAGTCCTGAATGGCCAACCTATTCAGTCAATGATCTTCAGGTGGCCTATGATGTGTCGCTTGTTGGCAGCAATGCATGTGGTGTCGATACTACCACCGCGGTTATCTGGGTCGAGCCCAATAGCACTGTGGCCCTATTTGACTTGAGTGCGGTAACTGGATGTGCTCCAATGGAGTTGACGGTTACAGACTTGAGTGTCGATGCCACGCAGATGACATTTGACTTTGGCAATGGCCAAGTGTCATCCGATTCAACTGCAACAGCCCTGTTTGAGGATGAAGGCAGTTACCTCGTTACCCAATATATCTCCAATGGATGCTCGCACGATACGGTTTCCGTTGTCATTGAAGTGGTGGATGCGCCGGAGTTTCAGTGGGTAGTTGATGCTACGACACTCTGTGCAGGCGAAATCGGTGCGTTTGGGATAGCATCCAACGACATGGGCTCGGTGCAATGGTCCTTTGGGGACGATAATACCGCCACCGGTGCGGAGGCCACACATGCGTGGGAGGCCCCGGGGACGCATTGGATTTATGTCGAGTTGGGTACGGCTTTGATGGCTTGCAGCCATGTGGATAGCTTAGAAATGACGGTACATCCAACCCCGGAATTGGAGGTGATGGCATCGAATTTGGAGGGCTGCTCTCCCTTGACGGTAGCATTCACCAATACAACTGCGGATGCCGCTGTATGGCTGTGGGACTTCGCCGATTCTAGCGCAAGTTCAAACGTCGCTTCCCCAGACCACATGTTTACCAATGAAGGCTTGGATGTGGTCCATTTCGACGTTCTAGTACTGGGAGAATCGTCTGAATTTTGCGGGGCTTCTGAAGTCATTCAAATCACGGTTTTACCGCTGCCACATGTGGAGTTCGCATTGGATGCCAATAGCGCATGCGGAAACCCGGCCCAAGTACAAACGTTGAATTCATCTCAGGAGGCGATCAATTTCGCTTGGTCACTGGATGGCAATATCGGTAGTAGCATGTTTGCGCCTAGCCTCGAAGTGGCAGGAGTTGGTGCCCACACCATTCAGCTCGCTGCGAGCAATGCTTACGGGTGTGAATCTATGATGGAACAGACTTTTGAAGTGTATGCCAATCCATTGCCAGCGCTTGCTGTTGATCCTGATGCAGGATGTCAGCCTTTGATGCTTTGGCTGGACGATCAAAGTACGGGAGCGGTGAACTCGACGCTTCATATTGACCTTGACGGCATCACCGTGTATTCTGGTCAAGTCCCTACGGAGGAGATTGCGTTGACAGAAGTCGGAGTGCACACCTTGACTTTGGAGGTGGTTTCGATTGATGGATGTGTGCAGACGATGGATATTCCTCAAACAGTGGAGGTTTGGCCCACTCCAGACGTGGACTTCTCAACAGACCCCTATGCTGGAACCGCGTCGGAACCGCATCCCTTGAATTCAACATGGAATTTCGAAAATGAGACAGAGACGGGTACAGCGAGTTTCTGGGAATTTGGGGATGGAATGAGTTCATCGCAATGGAATGCATCGCATTCATATGATATCGCGGGGACGTACCCTGTGACTCTTACCGTCTACAATGAATTTGGTTGTTTCCAGGAGCTCACCAAATTGATAGAGATTCAAGAGAATTTGCAAGTCTTTATTCCCAATGCATTCACTCCTCCATCAGGGGGGTATTCCGACGGGGTCAATGACGGATGGCGTCCCGAGGTTTCAGACGTTTCTTTGATTGATCAATACGATTTAAAGGTGTTTAGCCGAGGGGGACAGTTGGTATGGCAAACGCAGGATCCGGAGGCATATTGGCTCGGATCGGCACAGCCCAATGGCAGTTACTTTGCGGGAGATGATGTATACACCTGGGTGCTGCAAATCAAGTCCAACACATTGCTCGGCTTTTCAAGAGAATGGAAGGGGCATGTAACCATGTTCCGTTGATTGTCTCAAACAAAACAGGCAGCCGAAGCTGCCTGTTAAATTGAATGTGTGATGGCCCAAAAAGTGTTGGGCAGATCGGTGTCTTCAGAGCGTGAGCTCCAATGAAGTGCATGTGTTGGCAACAAAATTAATGGTTCCTGTCCACCAGGTGTCTCCGTAGTCATCAATCACTTCATAGTCAAAGGCTAAGCTCGTTGCTCCGCCCAAGTTTTTGGAAACTGTGATGGAGGCATTGTCTCCACAATTTGGAGCTCCATTCCAGAATTGATTTGCAGCGGTAGATCCGACGATCTGACCGTCCACGTAAAACGAAAGCGAGGTTGTATAGTAGTATTCCATTTCTTCAGAAACGGCTTCTCCATACCAAAATACAACGTCTCCGGAATACTCGCAAGAACCATCATCTGAGTCCGCTACGGATTCGTAGTTCTCAGCGTTAGGGTCAGTGCAGCCTGGTGTTGTACAGCCACTCCAGATGAGTGTTGCGGCAAACAAAACGACTGTGCCAATGGATTTTATATTCATTATTTAAATTTTTATTTCGAGACAAATATATGTGAATTAAAAAAACCATTCATAGTGGGTTGTTTTACTCGAAAATGGAAGGCTCGGGTTTTATATTTCGCTCATGAAAAGAATGTGTCGGAGTTGCGATGGTAACCTATTCAATGTGTTGAATTAGCGATGTTGAAGAGACAGAATAGCCAACTGCTGAACATTGCAGGTGTTGAATGCGAGCTTTTTCGGAAACGCATCAAGCACATGCACTTGCGGATTTATCCTCCGGATGGAATCGTACGTATTTCTGCTCCGATGCGCATGTCATCGGCTTCCATTGCGGGTTTTGTTGAGGCGAAAAGAACCTGGATTCGGAAACAGCAGTCGCGGATTGCGTCCCGTCCCGCCCAACCGGAGCGTACATTCAGCTCCGGTGAAAAGCATGCATTCTTGGGGAGTTCATACGTACTCCAACTGGAGCAGGTCACAGGTCGTTCAAACGTCATGTTTGCATCAGACGAAACACTGCGCATCAAGCTGCGAAATCCTACTGAAAAGGAGACGGTTGCTCGCGTACTGAGGCGGGCTTACCGTCAGGAGTTGCAAACGCGCCTCGACGAGCTTGTTCCCAAGTGGGAACAGCGAATTGGAGTGGAAAGCACCCGGATTCGAATTCGTCTGATGAAAAGGAAATGGGGAGCCTGTCGGCCACATTCAGGCGACATCGTTTTCAATCTCGAACTGATCAAGTATCCTGAGATTGCGATTGAATACGTCGTGCTTCATGAGTTGGCACATCTGATTGAGCCCTCGCACAATGCCCGGTTTAAGGCCATCTTGTCCAATCACATGCCCAACTGGAAAGAGATAGAAGGGCTGCTCAATAATGGATGATTGGACGTTTGAAACGTGTAGATTTGCATCCTGAATGTCGAATACAATTGAACAGAACGAGCTACAGCTAGAAGCCGGTCAATTCCTCGAGGCAATGGCGGCTGATAGTCGCGCAGGGAAATCGCTGCGAAAGCCAGGGGTTTTGCAAAGGAGACAGATTGAAATTGCTGCTGAAATCCAGTCAACAGGTACATATGTCCATAGCAAGTTAGAATTGGAATTTGGAGCCCGTTTGGCTTGGCGCAATAGCAATCGTTGCATTGGACGGCACTTTTGGCGCTCGCTTGAGGTTCGAGATTGCCGTTCTGTTCATGACCAAGACAGTGCGGTGGATGCGGTGCAGCAGACCTTGACAGACCACCTTGATGACGCCTTTAATGGTGGACGGATTCGCAGTATTGTCAGTGTCTTTGCTCCGCGAAAACCCGATGGGACGGACCCCGTTCGTATGAAAAATCACCAGTTGACGCGGTATGCTGGCTTTCGATTGCAAAATGGCGAACTGCTTGGGGACCCGGACTCTGAACAGATGACTGCAGCCTGTTTGGATGCGGGGTGGCACCCCACGAGGAGGGATGCGTTTACACCATTGCCATGGCAATTTGTTTTGGATGGATCAACTTCTCCATTGATCGATGTGTTTGCAACCCATCCCGACCGACTGCACGAAGTGGTTCTCAGTCATCCGGATTCAGATGGATTTTCGTCGCTCAAACTGCGGTGGTACGCCGTGCCGTTGTTGGCAGATATGGCCATGAAGATTGGAGGTATCGTGTATCCCTTTGCTCCGTTCAATGGATTTTATATGGGCACTGAGATTGGTGCGCGCAACCTAGCGGATCAACATCGATACAATGTCTTGCCGGATGTTGCGAATATCTTCGGGCTCGATGTGACGAGCAACCGGACACTTTGGCGCGATCGAGCTTTGGTAGAATTGAATCGAGCGGTGATCCACAGTTTTGACGCAGCCGGAGTGGTCTTAGGTGATCACCATCAATTGGGAGCGCAATTTGAAGCATTCTGCCAATCTGAATCGAAGTTGGGACGAGAGATGACGGGGGATTGGTCTTGGCTCAATGCCCCCATGGCGGCTTCTCAAATGCCTCAGTTTCACCGGGAATTCAACAATGACGTGGTGGGTCATACCAATTTTTTCTATCAAAAAAGTCCACTTAGCGAGGGCGATTCCGTCAACAGTACAGCATCAAAGACAGCGGGCTCGTGCCCATTTCATCTTCCTTGATGTGTTCTGTATGACGGGCTTCAGTCGATGACTACGAACCGACTGATAGGCCCGTCAGCAGCACGCACGACATAGGTGCCAACACTCCAATCACTCACATGCAATTGGCCGTCGAGTAAATCACCGTGAAATACCTCGCGTCCCCAAGCGTCCCATACGGTGACATCCAAGGCAGGTGGATACTGAATGATACTCTGAGCAGGATTTGGATAGCCGCTCCAAGGCGTTGCTGTAGACTCATCAATGTCAAGGGCCGCATCACGAACGCGAATAAACTGGGTGTCTTCTACGAATCCGTCAGCCATGTTCCAGTAGTCTGCTGCGATGGTGCCATCCCAACCAGCGTCTGGCGTGATCAGCACGGTAAAACGTTCTCCAGGATAGATTTCCAAGGAGTCCACTTCGAAGGGCTCCGGAATGGCTCGCCCATCACTCATGTGGCAGACCGCATGCAGTTCCGGGGGGAACGCGCACATCATCCGGCTGTACGCCATGGAGCCTAGTCGCAGGGCAAGGGTTTGTCCCGGCTCGTAGCTCACGATTTGGGAGGCCAATTCGAGTTGGTTGTCCGCCCGTCCATTGACCATGAAGACATCTGGTCGAATGGTGTGGAATGGAAAGCTACCGACAGGGTCGAGGTTTGTCGCAATCTCCAAGTCACTAAAGAGGAGCGGTACATCTTCAGCGTAGCTCGGACCTCCTTCAAACAACGTCATGTCTGGACGAGTGACCAAGATCATGCCGTACATGCCCATGGTCAGGTGCAGCGTGGTCGTCACGTGGCAATGGTACAAAAAGGTTCCAGGGCGATCGGCGATGAAACTGTAGGTCGTTGACTGTCCTGTTACCACAAAAAAGGAAGTGGTTGGCACGCCGTCATTCGCTTGGTCGACGTCCAAACCGTGCAAGTGAATCGTATGGCTCTCAGGGCTCGGGTTGGTGAAGTTGAGATCGACTTGTTCGCCTTCTGTGTAGGTTAATAATGGGCCAGGAAGTGTGATGTACCCGTCAGTTACCCATCCGTATCCCCAAATGGGGAGCGGGGTTCCGTCGGCTAAGAAATGGAAGCCGTCCATTTCCGAAAACAACTGCGGAGGAGGCATTTGACTCCAGGCATTGGACGTGATGAGTCCCCAGGCCAAAACGATGATTGGAATGCGCTTCATGGCATAACGTGTATGGTGGTGATCATGCCGCCAGGATAAAAACCAGCGTTCGTTACGGCGATGAGGTTGTGGTTGTGCACGGGATACATTCCTTCTTGATAGGCTACAAGCCTGACGGTCATCGACTCTCCCTTTCGGATCGGGACGGTGTCCTTGTTCCAGCCGACACGTTCTGGATGATCTGTTGACGTAATGATGTCCACATGGAAACCATGGAAATGGAGCACGTGATTCATGTGGCCCAGGTTGGAAATGGAAATGAAGCACGTGTCATTTAAATTGACAGCAACCAGTGCATTGGGATCATCTGCCGTCGAAGGATATGCCCGTTCGTTGATCGTAAAATGCCGCGGAACATATGGCAGCGTCCAATCGATGGATTCGCCAGCTGCGGCCAATTCCATCATCGATGGTTGCCATTCGGAGAGGTTCCAATAGAACATCGTTTCATCGGTCCAGCCAATGCGAAGCAAACCGCCGGCTCCCAGTACCTTTCCCGGTTCATCAATGAGCGAATAGCGGTAACTGCCTTGAGGTAGGCTGGGAAGACTGACCTCCGTTGCCATTTCCGGTGGCAAGCTTGTTATTGCAGCGTCAGGAGCATTCGTTGACCACGTATGCTCCACGGTGTCCGTATTGAAAATGACAATTGAATTCGAGGTGTTTGCTGACCGTTCAATGACGGCATTGAACCCAGTCCAAGCAGGCTGCACTTCTGATCGCAGCGCTGGCATGGTGTCGAGCCCCTGAATCCAAGTACCCGGAAGAATCCAAAGGGTATCTTGACCGTTCATCGCCAAGGTTGAACAGACTCCGATGAAGATTAGAATCCTTTTCATGACCGTAAATTACAACGGAAAGACACAAAAAGTTACGAGGATGTGGCCTTCGAAGCACAGTCCAAACGGAAGGGGGTACAGAACGTCTTGGAAGGTTCGAATTACAAGTTAATTTGACTCCTGAACCCAGCAGAACAACCGGACGAGATTCCAGCAGAACCGACCCGCCAATCGTTGGCCAACCAAGAGGTTCAACGCCGTTGAAAGCGTGCACTTAAGATGGGAGCCAACTCTACACATATTGCTTCAGTTGGCTGTCTGCACGGAATTATCGCATTTCTTTGCGGCGCATGAATGTTTCTCGAAAAATGGCCGTGGTGGATGCGATTCATCGCTTGTTGTCGCAAAAGATTGATGCTTCTGTGTCGACGCTGGTGGGATTAACGGAGTCTCGGAATACAGCATCGAAAAGTACAGCAGGAGATAAGCATGAAACAGGCAGGGCAATGATGGAGGCAGAAATTGGACGTGCCGAGCAGCAATTGCAAAAGGCAAAAGTGCTTCGAAATGAGTTGAAGAATCTACCGTGGTCAATCCAGGATTTGGCGGGGCCAGGAGCTTTGATTCAAACGAATCATGGAGAATTTTTGATATCGGTTGGCTTGGGAAAGATTGAAGTCGATTCAGAGATGTGCTTTGCCCTTTCTGGGGGGTCTCCTCTTGGCCAGGCTCTCATGGGGCGAAAAGAGGGCGATCATGTCAGTTTTCAGGGGCGAGAATACCAGCTTCTCTCGATTCAATGAAGTTGGAATTGTGCCAAATGGCGCACAGTGACTTCTCCCATTCCTGCTCCGGCTTGTTCTGGATAGAACTCGATATGAGCTTGTTGATGGGGAATCAACGTCATCCCGTTTGAAGAAAAATGCCCAGGGATGCTGGATGTTAGTTGCACACCGTAGGCGAGCGAGTCGGTGGAGAGTACGATGCTGTTTCGATGCGTCGTTTGTGTGACTTCAGCTTGAGGCAATCGCAATTCAGAAGGCTTGGCAAAACGCTGTATTCCCCTGTCAATTGTTTCCCCTTGAACTTCCCACGTCCATTGAAGGATTTCATAAGTGGAATTCAATCCCCAGTCATCAAAGGCTCCCCAATTCCATTCTGTTTCCGAAAACGGAAGGGATTCCAACGCGCGTTGTTCTTCTCCAATGACTTGCCCCGACCAATTCAAACGGCGAATCGTGACAGTACCCGAGATGGGGCGATTCGTCGCATTGGAAAGCAACGTCCGAAGTGAATCGGTGTCGGTACGATCGATTAAGAGGCGTTGCGGCTGGTTCGCATGCTGCACGGCATGGTGGGCGAGTTTCCAACGCCCTGCGTGATCAACGGTAGACCAGGAGACCGTAGGCCACACATCGTTGAGTTGCCAATAAAGAGAGCCGCTTGTCTTTCCTCTGCTAAATCGGTGGCGTTCTAGCGCTTCACGCAGTCCTTCTGCCTGGGTCAGCTGCGTGAGATAAATCCAACGGTCCAAAGCGTCTGCATTCCCGGTTTCTACTCCAGGATCAGCGGCATAGCGTTTCGCATAAATCCGCATCATGCCCCAGCCGTCCAAACCAGGTTTGAGCCACTCCATTTTAGAGCGTTGGCGGAATTGAAGGGCTTCATCTTCAAACTGTTGGATTCCAACTTCTTCAAGTGTGTGGCGATTGGGAAGGCTCTGAAGTCCATATTCACTAGCGAAACGCCCCCCATGGTCTGAATAGTAGTCAAAGTCCAAGGTGTCAAACCAAACCCGCCACGCATGTTCGTCTCCTGATAGTCCGCTATCGGCCGCTTCCAATGGGTCTTGCATGGGGGAGGAAGCCCAATAGAATTGCCCTGATTCTTCCTCGACGATGTCGGGAAGCAGCTGACCGAATATGCGATCATAAGCCTGTTGGATTTTCAAGGAGTCTTGCATGGAAAGTCCAAACTGTTTCTGCCATCCCCAACTCTCCCAAGCCTTTTTCGACTCGTTGTTTCCACACCAAAGGGCCAAGCTAGGATGGTTGCGAAGTCGTCGAACATTGTAGCGGGCTTCTGCTTCAACCGATGCCTTATATGAAGAGTCTCCTGGGACCATGCAACAGGCAAACATGAAGTCCTGCCAAACCAGTAGTCCCAATTCGTCGCAACGTTCATAGAACTTGTCCTCACCGTAAACAGCCCCTCCCCAAATTCGCAGCATGTTCATGTTGGCGGAAACGGCCTGCTGGAGGGTTTCCTCGATGCGGTTGCGCGCTCGAACGGGGAAAAAGTCAGCCGGAATGATATTTGCACCTCGTGCAAACATTTTTTGCCCATTGACATGGCATTCAAAACTTCGCCCTGTCTCGTCCTGTTGACGCACCCAGTCCATGGAGCGAATTCCAAATCGTTGGCTGAAGTTGTCCGGTCCGTTTTCGCAATGAAGCGTATACAGCGGTTGGTCTCCCATGCCGCGAGGCCACCAAAGTTGCGGAGTTGAAATGGACAAGGTCCAAACCGAGTCGTTGATCGCTTCAAGTGTGTGCGCTGTTGGTTGCCCATCGGGACCGCTCAAATTCCAATCTATAGGATGTTTTGCGTCGACGTTCAACCGATAGGTCGCCTGGCTCTCGTGTAGTTTGACAAGGTCCATGCGTATGCTTGACGGATGAGCTGAATGGCCTCGTTCGAGGGTGACGCTTTTCCAAATTCCTGCGGAAACCAATCGAGGTCCCCAGTCCCAGCCATAGTGGTAGAGTGCCTTGCGCGAAACGCTGCTTGTTTGTTGCCCTTGCGGGCGGGCTTCATTGCTCACGGGAACGGGCCAGGGAGAAGCGTCCAATTTTATCTGCCCTTTGTCAACAGCAGCATGAAGCAATACCACTAGGGTGTTGAGGCCTTCATTTAAACGGGATACGTAAAATCGGTAGGCTCTATGCGCGTTGTCTGTGGTTCCCAGCGTGTCTCCATTGAGAATAACGGTAGAATACGTATCGATGCCTTCAAATACCAATTCGAACGGTTCATTAGAAGCGTTCCAATCGCGAGGACACATGAATTCGTGGCGATACACCCAATTAGCCTTTTCTACCCATTGACTCAACCGTTCATTGGTCATCGAATACGGGGAGTTCAACTGGCCGTTGTCCATCAAATCTGTCATCACATCCCCTGGCACAGTGGCCGCTTGCCACGCGGATGCAGTGTCGGTTCGAAATTCCCAAGAGCCATTCAGTGAAAGAACGCTGAGAGGTGAGGGTTTTCTGAATTCTTCTCTACATGAGTAGAATGCGAAAAGCGCAATCACAGCCACGATTGAGTGGGTGCAGCGTTTGAAATGGTGGAATTGTCGACTCATTGTGGCGGTGTGTCAAAACTACATGAATTGCGGAAGTTTGGATGCGAGGTCGTTAATTCTGTGGGCCTGAAAGGGAATACTTTTGGGGCTTTTATTGGGGTAATGTTCTGTTGTTTACAAGTTTAGACTTCAAATTAAACTTACCGCGCGAGACTTATTGTATTTTCGACACTTGTACAAGACATTTGTGCTTGAATGACATTTGAAATGGAGCCATGAATTGGAAAATTAGACAGTCTAAAAAGCAGCCCGAACAAGTTATTTTCGCGCTGATTGCGGTGTTCTTTTTGGCAGGTTGCAATGCGGACAATTCCGTAGGACGAGATCAGATTGAAACGGCATTTGTGGACTCTATTTTGACGACATTGACTGTCCAAGACAAAGTGGGGGAAATGACCCAGTTGACTTTGGGGGCATTAGCTGTAGGATCACCTTACGATTTGGTTGAGCCTCAGCAGCTGGATACAGCAAAGGTCCGGAGGGCTTTGATGGATTATCGTGTTGGCAGCATTCTCAATTGCGGAAACCATGAACATTCGCCTGAAAAATGGCATGAATTCATCTCGGGCATTCAAACAGCAGCGGCTAGCAAACCTTCTGGTATTCCTGTTTTGTACGGAGTGGATGCCATTCACGGCGCCACTTACACTGCTGGAGCCGTTTTAGGGCCGCAGCAAATTGGTTTGGCGGCCACATGGAACACCGAGTTGGTGCGACAAGGGGCTGAAAACACAGCCAAGGAAGTGGCTGCCTCCGGAATTCCTTGGAATTTCTCGCCTGTTGTTGATCTAGGAAGGGACCCGCGATGGCCTCGCTTCTGGGAGACATTTGGGGAAGACCCTTACTTAGCGAGCGAGATGGGTGTTGCGATGGTTCGTGGTTTCCAAGAAGGTCCATCTCCCATTGCTGCGACGTTGAAGCATTTCTTAGGCTACGGACTGACCTTGAGCGGAAAGGATCGCACACCTGCATGGATTCCAGAACGCCAGCTTCTGGAATATTTCGTTCCTTCTTTTCAAGCGTGCGTGGATGCGGGAGCCATGTCCATTATGGTCAATAGTGGAGAGATGAACGGCATTCCGGTGCATTCCAATAAAGCGATTTTGACCGATTTATTGCGTGAGGAGATGGGCTTTGAAGGCGTTGTGGTCAGTGATTGGGAAGATGTGAAATACCTCGTCACTCGGCATCGGATAGCGCTCGACTATAAGGACGCAGCGCGTATGGCGATTGAATCGGGGCTCGACATGGCGATGGTGCCTCTAGATTTAGAGTTCAGTGATGCTTTGATTGAATTGGTGGAAGAGGGGACTATCTCTGAGCAGCGATTAGATGTTTCTGTTCGCCGCATTTTGACCATGAAATACAGGTTGGGATTGTTTGAGACTGGGGGCTTTCCTCCATCGCTTGATACTTACCCGGTAAAGGATTCACTCGAAGAGTCTGCGGCTCTTGCGGCATTGCAATCCATCACGCTTTTAAAGAATGATGGACAGCACGCGGTTTTTGCAGACCAACCCATTTTGCCCATCGGAGGAAATGGAACGGTGTTCGTGACGGGGCCAACTGCGCACAGTTTGAACGCACTGAATGGAGGGTGGACAGGAACGTGGCAGGGCACGGACCCAACGTACAATACGCCCGGGCGTCCGACGCTGGTGGAGGCGATTGAATCACGCTTTGGTTCAGGCCGCATTGCACGTGAGGATTTGACTATGGAATTTACGGATGAGGATATCGACCGTGTGGTGAAGTCAATTCGAACGACGCGTCCCGAATGTGTCGTCTTAGGATTAGGGGAAATGCCGTACACCGAAATAGTCGGCAACATCGATGACATCTCTCTTTTTGCCAATCAAAAAGCTTTGGTGCGAGCAGTACATGCAACGGGTATTCCAATCATCGCTGTGTTCATAGAGGGACGGCCTCGGCCATTTGCTGATGTTGAGCCGATGATGGACGCAATCTTGATGGCGTATTTGCCCGGGGACTATGGCGGGGATGCGATTGCTCAGGTATTGGACGGCACATTCAATCCGAGTGGACGTTTGCCTTTTACGTGGCCGCGTTTTGCTTCAACGCATATGACGTATGATCATAAATACACGGAGCAAATTGGAACTCAATTTGGAGCCGATGCATTCAACCCTCAATTCCAATTCGGTGACGGTTTGAGCTTTAGTCGTGTGACATATTCGAATTTGAAGTCAGCTCAAACAGATTATGCGTTGAATGATGTAATGGAATTTACCGTTACCGTTTCGAACGCTAGTGACCGCAGTGTCGCTGAAGTGGTCCATTTATTCAGTCAAGACAGTGTGGCTACGATTACACCAAGTGTGGATCGATTGCGCGCATTTCAACGGGTCACCTTGAATCCCAACGAAACGAAAGAAGTTCGTTTTGAAGTGGCTGTTGAGGAACTCGCTTTTGTCAACCGAGATTTAGATCGCATCGTTGAGCCGGGTTCTTTCGGAATTCGAGTCAAGGATGAAGTCATAGGCATTCACGTACATTCACATCGATAACAACTAAACCCTTCAAAATGAAGCACATTTTTACCCTGGCCTTTATGGCCACATCTATGGCCATGATGGCCCAAGTTGGCTTAATCACCTGGGAGGTGAACATGGCCAACGAAACGGTCTCTACTGAGGGCGTATTTCTTGCTGGCGGCGATTACTTTGGGATTCCTGGAGACAATCCTATGACCGATGAAGATGGAGATGGCGTTTGGACGATTACCATCGCCATGCCAATGAACTATACCGGAGCGTATACGTTCACCAACGGAGCTTGCCCCGATTACGCTTGCAAAGAGAATATCGTGGGTCAAAGCTGTGCGTTTGGAACGTGGAGTGATCGTGAATTGCCTACTGTTACGGGCGACGCAACGTATTCTACCTGCTTTTCTCAATGCTCAACAGACGGTTCTTGTACATCAGTTTCTAATGCAGATGTGACCTTTCGTGTGAACATGGCCGAGCAGATCGTGACAGCTGGTGTTTTTCTTCACGCTGGGTTTGATGGCTGGGGTTCCATTCCGATGACGGATGAGGACGGAGACAATGTCTTTGAGCACACAGCATCTTTGGAGTCTGGCTCCGTATATGAGTACTTGTTTCAAAACGGACCAGGTGGCAATGAAGCGTTTGATTCGACGTATGTAGAATGCACCCTCACGAGTGGAGCCTACACAAACCGAATTTTGAATCTTGAAACAGCGGACGCGTTTGTCACGGATGCTTATTGCTTCAATTCTTGCGGTGCATGTCAAGACACCACGGGTGGCGATGGTCCCTACAATGTCACGTTCAATGTCAACATGGCCAATGAAGAAGTGGATCCTACTGGAGTGTACTTGGCAGGAGGTGCTGACTTTGGCGTTCCTGGAGACAACATGATGACTGACGAAGATGGCGATGGCATTTACAGCATCACCATGAGCTTGGCGTCTGGATACACGGGCTACTACGCATTTACCAACGGTGCTTGTGGAGATTGGTCGTGCAAAGAAAACCTCGCAGGTCTTCCTTGTGGCGATCCAGAAAACTACAATGACCGTACGGTCGGCCCAATCAACGGCGCGACAACGATTAGCACATGCTTCGGACAATGCTCTACCGACGGTTCTTGCGAGCAGGTTGATATTGCAGCTGTAACGTTCCGAGTTGATCTGTCAGAAGCAGCGGTTGTGAATACAGTGAATATCTTCGGAGGCTCAGTCAATGGATGGAACAACACGGCCACACCGATGACAGACGAGGATGGAGACGGTATTTATGAAGTGACCGTTGAGTTGGCTGCTGGTGGACACGAGTACAAGTTCATCCACAACGGATCAGAAGAGATTTTTGACCCCATCGTACATGGTGCATGCACTGTCACAACGGCCGATTCGATTTATACGAATCGCTACGTGATGGTAGAAGGAGCAGAAGACTTGACTACAACCGCTTTCTGCTTCAATGCTTGCATTGAATGTGAAACAAGCAATGGCGTTTCAGAATTGGATGCGGCCGCGTTTGAATTGACGCCTTCGATGGCAAGCGAATCAGCTACGTTGCGATTCCCTGTTGCTTTGGCGACATCACGCACGCTGAACATTGTCGGTTTCTCTGGAGCCTTGGTTGAGCAATTCCGCATCCCTGCTGGAACGGAAGTATGGACTTTGAATTTGACAGGCTATGCCCCGGGCATCTACTTTGTCAATGCTCAAGCTTCTGGATTGAATGCTACGCGTAAGCTTGTTGTGATTCAATAAACCTTGTCACTGTCACATGTCACTGTTTTTTGGAGTAAAAAAATAAACACGTGACACTCACCTTGCCTTTTTTGTTACTTGATTGATCAAATGACTTGAATTTCTTATGAAAAAATTGCTCTTAGCATTTGGTCTGATTGCCACCTGTCTCGTAACCGCCTTCTCTCAAGGAAGGTCGGTTACGGGCGTGGTGACATCGGCCGATGAAAACTCAGGGATCCCCGGCGTTACTGTCGTCGAAAAAGGGACCCAAAACGCCACGTTCACAGACATCGATGGCCGTTACACGTTAAGTGTAGCCTCGGATAATGCTGTCTTGACGTTTTCTTTCATTGGCTATGTGAACCAAGACAAAGTCGTTGGTTCCGAGGCCTCCATTGACGTTACGCTTATTCCAGACATTGAAAGTTTGGACGAAGCCATCGTCATGGGCTACGGAAACCAAAAGCGGAGCAAGATTTCAGGCGCCGTAGGAACGATCAGCACGAAGGAAATCACTTCGTTGCCTGTTTTGAGAACAGAACAGGCTTTGCAAGGTCGAGCTGCGGGTGTTCAAGTCACTCAGAACTCCGGTCAGCCGGGTTCAACCCAGTCGATTCGAATTCGGGGTACAGGTTCGTTGAACAACGCCGAGCCGTTGTTTGTGGTGGATGGCATCCCAAGTGGAGGCATCGATTACCTGAATCCATCGGACATCGAGTCAATTTCAATTTTGAAGGATGCGGCATCGGCTGCCATCTATGGAGCCCGAGGCGGTAACGGTGTCGTTTTGATCACCACCAAATCCGGTTCAAAAAATCAGAAAGCTCAAATCACGTATGAGAGCTATTACGGCATTCAAGAGCCTTGGAAGTACATGGCGCTTTTGAACGCAGAGGAGTATGCCATTCTGATGAACGAAAGCCGTTCAGCAGGAGGGTTGACACCATTGGCTGCGTTGTCCAACCCAACGGCTTTAGGCGAAGGGTTCGATTGGCAGGATGAGATTTTCGAGCGCGCACCCATGATGAACCATTCGTTTAGTTTCACCAACGGTACGGCGAAGTCGTCTACGGCCATTGGAGGCAGTTACTTCACTCAAGATGGTATTATTGGCGGTGAGAAAGGACGCTTTGAGCGGTATACCTTCCGTGTCAACACACGACAAGAAGCGGGAGAGAAATTCCGAACAGGACAAAATGTCAACTTCACCTACCTCGACCGATCAGCATTGGCCGAGAACAATGAATTTGCAACGCCTGTAGGACGCGCCTTGAATATGGATCCTACGACAGCCGCTAGACGACCAGATGGTTCGTTCGCGTACTCGGAATTCATTGATTCAGACATTGCCAATCCGGCGAATCAAATTGCACTCACCAATGACCAGTGGGTGACCAACCGTTTTGTTGGATCCACTTTCGGTGAGTATGACATTCTTTCCAACCTCAAATTCCGTTCAACGATGTCCGTGGATTTGAGCTTGGGATCACAAACGATTTTCAGCCCGACGTACGATCTGGGCATTGGACCAAATGACCCGAATCGTCCAGCCTATGAGTGGCGTGAAAACAATTCATTGGTTCGGGGCGAAAACAAGTGGAGCACATGGCAGTGGGAGAACACGTTGGACTACACGAAGGAATTCCAAAACGGGGATGACATCCAAGTCACAGCAGGTTACTCAGCCTTGCGAAGTCACTACACGAACTTTTATGGCTCACGCGACAGCTTGGTCTCCAACGAAGTTGAGTATGCGTATCTCAACAACAGTTTGAATTCAGCCGAGCAGGCTCCTTCAGCGAATGGTGGTGTAAGTGAATCGTCCTTTGTGGCGCAATTCATGCGGATCAACTATAGCTTGGGCAATGCGTGGTCATTCTCAGGTACAGTTCGCCGGGACGGTTCGTCTCGTTTTGGAGCAAACAATCGCTACGGTGTTTTCCCATCGCTTTCAGCAGCATACAACCTGACAGAATTGCCATGGGTAGCGGAGAAAGATTGGATCGATTTCCTCAAGCTTCGTGGAAGCTGGGGTCAGAATGGAAATGCGGATGGCATTGGAAACTTTGACTATACCTCACTGGTCTTTAATGGCTTGAACTACACGTTCGGTCCAGACCAACAGCAAGTC
Organism: uncultured Flavobacteriales bacterium; assembly: GCA_963934215.1. GTDB lineage: Bacteria > Bacteroidota > Bacteroidia > Flavobacteriales_D > Sanyastnellaceae > UA16. Next base: position 20,970 of record CAWVYB010000004.1, read on the forward strand.
AATGGAGCCGGTCCTGTCAATACATCGAATCCTGACTTGAAATGGGAAACGGTGGTTCAGACCAACTTTGGTTTGGATGCAGACCTTTACAAAGGGAAGCTCAACATCGTGTTGGACTACTTTGTGAAGAGCACGAATGATATGCTAGCTGTTGTTCCATTGCCCGGTGTTGTTGGATTCAGCCCTTCTGCTACCAACGTGGCTTCTGCGAAGAATAGCGGAGTGGAATTGGCATTGAATCACCGCAATCAAGTGGGTGATTGGAACTATAGCATTGGAGGTAATATCGCATTCATTAAGAATGAGGTGACTGGTCTTGGTGAAGGTGGACAACCGATCTCTACGGGCAATGTCTTTGGTGCGGGCGACTTCGTTTCTTACACGGAGATCGGAATGCCAATTGCTTATTTCTATGGCTACGAAACCAACGGTATTTTCCAGACAGATGCGGAGGCAACGGCCTACACGGCTTTGCCTGACGCACAAGCGGGAGATGTTCGATTTGTCGATCAAAATGGCGATGGTGTGGTTGACGGTGATGACAAGGTTCAGATCGGAAATCCTCATCCGGATTTCACCTATGGACTCAACATGGAAGTGAAGCACAAAGGATTTGATTTGAGCTTGTTCTTGCAAGGTTCTCATGGCAACGATCTCTACAACGGTGTATTCCGTTATGACTTGAACACGACGAATTTGCCGGTATCTGCATTGGAGCGTTGGACAGGAGAGGGCACGAGCGATATCCATCCTCGTATCTCCCATTCTGATCCCAACCAGAACAACCGCGTTTCTGATCGTTTCATTGAAGACGGTTCATACATGCGAGTCAAAAACTTGCAATTGGGATACACGCTGCCGGCTTCCGTGCTCGAGCAGATGAAAATCTCGAAGTTCCGTATCTACGTTGCGGCGAGCAATCTCTTTACGTTTACCAATTACAGTGGATTGGATCCGGAAATTGGATCACGTGGAACCTTGGAGATCGGAATCGATCGCGGATTTTACCCTTCAGCTCGTTCCTTTATGGCGGGTGTAAACATCACATTCTAAGCTGATAAACATGAATCAGAAAACTCTATTTTCAGCATGCATTGTGGCGATCTCTTTGATGGCCTGCAAGCAAGACTTTTTGGAGATTAAGCCTCTCGTGGGCGCTTCAGAAGCCAATTTCTTTTTGAACGCTGCGGACGCAGAGGCAAGCATCATCGCTTGCTACAATCCGTTGCAGCAGGAGGTGACCAACCTTCAGGGCTTTGGTCAGTTGGCTCCGCACTTCCGCTGGTACTTCGGCGACATCGTTTCTGACGACTCCTTTAAGGGTGGGTCGGGCGATGGTGACGAGCCTGAATTGCTGTTGTTTGAAAATTTCCAAGGCAATTCGACGTCCAAGTTGATCCTTGCAGAATGGCAAGCAGCATATCGAGGCATTGCGTATTGCAATCTGTCGTCGAACCGGATTCCGGACATTGACATGGATCCCACAGATAAGGCGCGATTCTTGGGTGAAGCTGCTTTCATTCGGGCATTGTGGTACTTCAATCTCGTGACGATGTTTGGCGATGTACCCTTGGTTTTGGATAACCTCGCTCCAAGCGAATACCAACAAGAGCGTTCACCTGCATCGGCTATTTGGGCTCAGATCGAACTTGATTTGGAGTTGGCTCGTCAAGACTTGCCAAATCGCAGTGGGATGTCTGTTTCTGAGATTGGTCGAGTGACCCGAGGAGCTGCGACTTCATTGCTCGCAAAGGCTCACGCCTACCAAGGAGAATGGCAGGCGTGCTATGATATGGCCAGCGAAGTCATGGCCTCTGGAGAATACTTTTTGGATCCCAATTACAGCAACATCTTCACCGAAAGCGGTGAAAATGGACCAGGTTCTATCTGGGAAATTCAATACATGAATGCTTCTGGTGGAAACTGGGGCAACCAATTGGAAGGAACATTTACGAATGTATTTACACGTGCTCGTGGTCAGTTTGGCGGGTATGGATTCAACATTCCAGAACAAAATTTTGTAGATGAATTTGAAGCGAATGATCCCCGATTGACAGCAACCGTCTTCCAAGAAGGGGATGCCATGGGAGATCGAGGAGTGTTCTCATTGGATGCCACGGGCATGCCACATCCATATTACACGAAGAAGTACTTCATCAATGCCGGGGATGAGGCGCCAACGGGCGACCCCAATCCCAATGGTTACTCCAATGATCGCATGATTCGGTATGCTGATGTCATTTTATTCAAGGCTGAAGCAGCCTATCATGTGGGCATTGAGGATGAGGCGAAGGCTGCTGTACGGATGATCCGTGATCGTGCTCGAGGAGGCGCTGAGCAACAATTCCCAGGTGTCCTCCCCAATACGTCGGTGAACAATGCGACAGGTGAGGATCTGTTGGAAGCGATCTATCACGAGCGCCGTGTTGAACTTGGACTCGAGGGGCATCGCTTTTTTGACATCGTTCGTCAAGGCCGTGCTGCAACTTTATTAGGCGAAGATGGTTTTACATCTGGAACTCATGAAGTATTCCCCATTCCTGAAGCGGAGATTACGCTGTCAGGAGGATTGATTACACAAAACAATGGATACTGATATGTTGAAGGTTATAAAATTCAGTTCGGTAGCAGTCGTTGCTATCTGTGCTTTGGTATTAACACAATGTGCTCCTTATGAAGAAGAGGGGATCTCATTGCCTGGAGCTCCTGTAACTTCAATAGACTGGAGTTTTATTGACGCGGTGGATTCTACCGGCGCTGTCATCGGAATTGACTCCAATCGCATTGCAGTTTCTGCAGACGCAGTGGAGGGGGCTTTTTTGCACCTTTGGGATTTCGGCAACGGAATGACGTCCGATCAGCCTATGGACACAGCGTATTACCCTGTCGAAGGAGAGTATGAAGTATCCTATTCAGTGCATACCAACGGCGGTATGGGACAAGCATCTGCAATGGTGTCAATTGCCCAAACGTTGGAACTTCCTTGCGAGGGAACACTCGCATTGCTGACGGGATGTGATAACCAAAAATCGTGGAAACTTTCGACTGAAATCGGAGCGGTCTCAGTAGGGCCTTCACCGTATTCAACCGAATGGTATACATCTCCACCAGATGGACAAACGGAATTTCAAGATGATGACCGGTATCAGTTCACTGAGGATGGGGCCTATCTCTACAACAACAATGGTAGTACGATGAATCCGTTCGATGGGTATGTAGAAACCGAAATGGAAATTCCTCCTTCAACGTATTCCTTGACTCCTGGTTCAGGTACTTCAGGGGAGGATCAAATCAACTTGGCCTCGTTCAGTGAAACGCTTTGTGGCTTTATGGGGGTTTGGGATTCTGGACCCTTCTATGATATTGTTGAGATTACGGAAGACCGGTTGGTTTTGCACGGACCAACGCAATCAGGGGATTGCGAGCAGACCGACGGTTGGTTCACAATAATATTTACGGCAGCACCGTAATTGAATGGTTGAAGGCTGGTTCCAAATAATTTTCTGTATGAAATTGACTCATTTTTTTGTTGGAGCTTTATGCTTAACGTTGGTCTCTTGTGAAGCCTGTAATGAGCCGGATCCGGAGGTGATTCCTGAAATCCGTTGGGCCAATGATGTGACTGTTTTTGAAACCGCATCGACGACTTCATTGACTTTTGAGTTGCGACTTAGTGAAGCAAGCAGTGAGCAAGTGTCGGTCCAATTTGAAACCGTGGATGGAACGGCTGTTGCCGGAGAAGACTACGTGGCGACATCTGCCACAGCTGTCTTTCAGCCAGGTGAGGTCAACGTGACGGTGGACATTCCTGTCATTGCGGATGACTATTTGGAGCAGGATGAGCTTTTTAGCGTCACCCTCTCGAACCCAATCAACGGGTACATCAAAATTGGAGGGCCCACCGTAACCGGTGGTATCCGCAATGACGATTCCATGATCAACATTTCTGATGAAGGATATCAATCGGCAGAAGCGTATGAAGGCCTGACATTAACGTGGGCTGATGAGTTCAATGATGATTATATCAACTATGACAACTGGGGGTACGACTTGGGAAGCGGCAGTGGGGGTTGGGGCAACAATGAATTGCAGACATACACCAATAGCCCCACAAATTCCTATCTCTCTGATGGTCGATTGATCATCAAGGCAGAGAAAACGGGTGAAAATTCTTACTCATCTGCACGGATGAAGTCACTGGGCCTGCAGGAATTTCAATTTGGACGCATTGATGTCCGAGCGATCCTTCCAAAAGGCAAGGGCATTTGGCCCGCAATATGGATGCTCGGAGCGAACTATCCTGAAATGGGCTGGCCAGCGTGCGGCGAGATTGACATCATGGAGCATTTAGGGCACCAAGCAGGCACCGTTCACGGCACAGCACATTGGGGCAATAGTTATTCCCAGTGGCAACACCAGGGCAACGACATCAGTATCTATCCTGACCATTTTGATGGGGAGTTCCACGTGTTTTCTATTGATTGGTCTCCGAATGAAATCAACTATTTGATGGATGATGAAGTGTACTTCACGGTCAATACGGCGATGATGAACGGTCAGAATTACCCTTTCAATGAGGCTTTCTTCTTTATCCTGAACGTAGCAGTTGGAGGCAACTGGCCTGGGTATCCGGATGAGACAACGAGTTTTCCGGTGTTCATGGCTGTCGACTATATTCGGGTATTTCAATAGGGCGTTCTTTATGCTGCGGGTAGGTTTGCCTGTTCAGAGCTGGATAGGCGGTGTAGTTGATTTGCAATGCATTGGGACAATACAAAGCCATGGTGCCGCGTGTTTTCTGACAGGCTATTTCCTCGACAATCTTGTGGGGGTAAGTATCTCTTGGAGGTCGACTTTGGCCGGTTCTTGATGTACCTTGCCAACTCATTATAATACAATTCATTTGGCCAGGTCTCAACAATCATTCAGTAAGCGCGAGCGCGAACTTAAGCGGGAAAAGAAACGTAAGGAAAAGGAAATCAAGAAATTAGAACGTCAGGAAAACAAGATGACCTTGGATTCTGATGACATGATTGCCTACGTGGATGAATTTGGACAAGTCACGTCCACCCCGCCAGACCCGAGCACCCGAGTGGAGGTGAAGCTTGAGGATATCGAAATTGGAATTCCAAAGAGAGAGGAGGAGGAGTACGATCCAATCCGCACTGGAATTGTCACCTTCTTTAATGAATCTAAAGGTTTTGGTTTTATTCGTGATTTGGAAACGCAGGAAAGTGTGTTTGTCCACGTGAACAATACCAAAGAAGAAGTTCGGGAGAACAATAAGGTCCGTTTTGAAACGGAACAGGGTCCTCGCGGATTGGCAGCAGTGAAAGTAGAGATTTGGAGAGACATTGCACCAGCTGCTGCACCAGCCGCTGCGGAGGAAGCTGCGGAGGAAGCTGCGGTGGAAGCAGTACCGGAAGCAGCAACGGATGCAGCACCGGATGCGAAATCTGAATCGACCCCACCAACGGCTTAATATTTTTGTTTGTACTTTGCTAGCTGTAAATTCTTTAAATATATGGTAATGAGAAAGTTAATTACAATTTTTCTGGCAATTTTTGCTTTCCAAGGATTGCAGTCCCAAGTTGTTCAATTGGAGGGACCTCGTTTTGGACTGTCTTACATTTCTGACGGGAGCACAGCTCAAATGTTGCAGCGTAAGTTTGATATGGACTCAGCTGCTTTTGCTATGGATCCAAATGGAGCGAGCTTCACAACCCAGTATGGATGGCAATGGGAAAAGCGTTTCGCCGATAATGGCGGCGATGTCGTTGGATTGGTTGAGTGGGTAGTCATGGTCGCAGGAATGGAGAAGGGCATGTTCTTGCCTTCACTGACAACAATGGTTGGCGTAAGAGGAAAGAGCGGTTTCGAATTTGGAACGGGTCCTAACCTTTCGCTTTCTGGACTTGGCTTTGTCTTCGCAGTTGGTTACAACGTGCGCTCAGGTGATTTGAACTTCCCAGTCAATCTATCGATTGTCCCAGATAAGATAACTAAAGGCACGAGTGATACGGCTTTCGAGATCTTTGATTTTAATAGAGACTTCACTCAGACGGATTACGATCAGGGTGAAGAGGTTCCAGACAATGTCATGGACAGAGGAACTGGACATCGCATAACGCTATCTGTAGGTTTCAATTTTAATTGATCCTTCTCGATATTGAGAAGCCTATAAAATAGCCGTCTGCATTGAGCAGGCGGCTTTTTTTATGCCAATAATTGGATTCGTATTGAAGCGCGGTGATCTGCCATCCAAGACGTGTTGTACCCAAACGATGGAAAAGATGAAGGCTATCCAGAGGTATCGTGAAACAGAAGTAGATACAGCTAAGAAGCGTGGAAATCATCGATAATAGCGTTCAATGAGGAAGACGGTCGCATGATCCGTTCTGCCTTTTCCTGATTGAGACGATAGTAGCCACCCGTATCGGCGACGTGTCCTTGGACAGCATTCAATTCGCTGACGATGGTGTTTTCTGCTTGACTCAATGAAGCATGGAAGGTTGCGAAATGCTCGGAGAGTTTCGAGTCTTTAGTTTGTTTAGCCATGGCTTCAGCCCAATACAAGGCCAAATAGAAGTGTGATCCACGGTTGTCAATTCCACCGAGCTTTCGAGTAGGACTCTTGTCTTCGTCAAGAAAACGCGTTGTGGCTTCATCAAGACATGTCCCTAGAATACGGGCTTTGGTGTTGTTAGCATGCGTGGCCAAATGCTCAAGTGATACAGCCAACGCTAAAAACTCTCCCAAGCTATCCCAGCGCAGGTAGTTTTCTTCGTTCAATTGCTGAACGTGCTTTGGTGCAGAACCGCCGGCACCCGTTTCAAATAAGCCGCCTCCATTCATGAGGGGAACGATGGACAACATCTTTGCTGAGGTTCCCACTTCGAGAATTGGAAATAGATCGGTGAGGTAGTCTCTCAGTACGTTGCCTGTCACAGAAATGGTGTCTTGCCCTTTGACGATGCGGTGCAATGAATAGTGCGTGGCCTCTACAGGTGGCATGATCTCGATGGTCAGCCCAGTGGTATCGTGTTGCGGCAAATAGGCATCAACCTTGAGGATGATTTCGGCATCGTGTGCACGGCTCGAGTCCAGCCAAAAAACAGCCGGGTTTCCGGTAGCACGCGCGCGCTCAACACCGAGCTTAACCCAATTCTGAATCGGTGCGTCTTTAACCTGACACATTCGGAAAATATCGCCAGCTCCACCTGCTTGTTCCAAGAGTACATGGCCAGCTGCGTCCAAGACTTGAACTGTTCCGGATTCCTTCAGTTGGAAAGTCTTATCGTGAGACCCATATTCCTCAGCTTTTTGAGCCATCAATCCGATGTTGGATACGCTTCCCATCGTACGCGGATCCAGAGCGCCATTCTCTTTGCAGAAATCAATGGTAGCTTGGTATACCCCGGCGTAAGACCGGTCTGGAATGACAGCTTTGGTGTCCTTCGATTGGCCATTGTGATCCCACATTTGCCCGGAATTTCGAATCATGGCCGGCATGGATGCGTCAATGATGACATCAGAAGGAACATGCAAGTTGGTGATGCCTTTGTCCGAATTGACCATAGCCAAATCGGGGCGCTCTGCATACACTTGATGGAGTGCCTCCTCAATGGCGATGCGCTCACCTTCAGGCAAAGTAGCAATCTTGGCATACACATCGCCTAGGCCATTGCGTACATCGACCCCCAGTGTCTCAAAAGTGCTTCCATGCGCTTCGAATACCGTCTCAAAAAAGGCTTCTACAAAGGCTCCAAAAATAATAGGATCACTGACCTTCATCATTGTCGCCTTCAAATGCACGGAAAACAGGATGTCTTGATTCTTCGCATCGGCCATTTCCTTTTTTGCAAAGGACTTGAGCTCTTGTATGTTTAAAATCGCGGCATCAATGATTTCGCCAGCGAGTAGTTCAATGCCTGCTTTGAGAACGGTCGTCCCAGAGTCAGAAACGAATTGAATCGAAGCGTGTGTCGCTTCTTGGAGTGTGAGTGACTTTTCAGACCCATAGAAGTCACCACGTTCCATATGAGCGACATGAGATTTTGAATCCGAAGACCAGGCTCCCATGCGGTGCGGATGCTTTCGCGCGTATGCTTTAACAGCAGCGGGTGCTCTTCGGTCACTATTTCCTTCTCGTAAAACGGGGTTTACGGCAGATCCTTTGACGCTATCGTAGCGCGCCTTGACATCTTTTTCGACGTCATTTTGGGGGCTTTCAGGATAGTCGGGAAGCGCAAAACCAAGGGCTTGTAACTCGCTAACGGCAGCTTTCAATTGAGGAATTGAAGCACTGATATTGGGCAGTTTAATGATGTTGGCTTCTGGCGTTTTCGCCAAGGCCCCCAACTCACTCAACGCATCACTGACTCGCTGCTCCACAGGGAGCAAGCTGGAAAATGCAGCGAGAATTCTGGCTGAAAGTGAAATATCGCGCGTTTGGATCTCCACATCCGCTTGGGCAGCAAAAGCCTGAACAATAGGAAGGAAGGAATACGTTGCCAAAGCGGGCGCTTCGTCAGTATGGGTGTAAATAATGCTTGACATCTTCGAAGTAGATAGTGTATTCAGACTGTGTTGAGTCTTCTAAAGCAGACGTGGACCGTACGGTCAAAAACGCCCTATTGCAGAGGGGCATGTCACGTGGCTACGAAGGTCGGAAATAATCAAGAACGGACAACCCTAGTCGCGAAGGTTTTCCGTGTAACTGAGGTATCCAGCAACGTTCCAGAAATTCATTTCAGAGTCGTTAAAAGTTTGTGCCGTAGGAACGGAGATCTCAAGGGTATGCGGTCCCGGTAAAATCCCTTTTAATGGAAAAGTCAGCGCATCAACTTGACTGCCAGGACACCATCCCGACCGTGAGTAGTCGCTCGAAGCAATGCGTTCATCGATGCTGTCTCCGCGCCAATAGGTTCGTTCGGTCCAAACACCTGAAGATGGATTGAATCGTCTGAAGCTCGCACAGTCATCACGCCAAGGAGTAAAGTGGGTCACACGGGTGCTGTCGAGCGCAATACGGTGCTCACAGCGAACAAATTCATCGCCCGTTGCGTGTCCGCCGTGTCCAGTGGCATGGTAGTGAAAAGCAACATCAGAAGCCCCTTCAGGTAGAACAAAATCGACCTGAAGGTTTCCGTTTGCAAAGCCATCAAAATGCTGTTGTTTCGAACTTAATTTGGTGGTGTTGAATAGAGAAAGAGTATTTGTTACGGGGGGGAGTTGTTGCAACGTGGGTTTTGGGGCAAACGTTAGAGTAAGGTCTAAAGAGTAGCCGGTCTCCGTCCAGGTATCGATGTAAACGCCCAACGTGAGGCTATCCTCCATAGAGTCCCATAAATGTGAAATGTCAGTGTTCCACGAAACGGAGTCAGCCCATTCAGGAACATATACGGGACGGTATTCATCTAACCGGTCGTTGTCACTGAAATGACCAACGCCAAAGGGTGTTATGAATCGCAACAACTCAATAGCGGGCTCGTACGTGAGGCCCGTCGGTGTTTCAAACGGAAGAATGGCAGGATAGGTCTGTTTGGACGTATCCAGTGCATACGTCTCTTCCTCAAAGGCTCTCAGATCCAGCGAAGATGATGGTGGAATCATGAAGACCGTGCCAGATTTGTCCCAAGGGTCTCCTGCCGATCGAAGCGTCATGTGCACTGTGATTGCAGGTGGCTGATGAAATTCGGGCTTGATAAAACGGCGTGTGACCACGCGTCCTGCGTCATAACGACTCCAACCATCTGAATTCAAAAGCGAATCCCGATTCATAGTGGGGTTGAAGTAGTAGTGGAAATCGGTCATGCACTTCACTTCGACGGACTGTGGTGTTTTTTCAACAGAAGAAGAACAGCCGCACAATACAAGGAGAGAAAAAGAAAACAAAAAAAGAAAGGAATGTTGTAACGGGGTGTTGGCTTGTCTTATTGTCGCTACATTGCCTCGAGTTGTGTCAAATAAAATTATCAGCATGCTTCGAATAATTTGCGCTTTTTTGACTCTGTTTCTTTCGCTAAACGTCTTTTCACAATTGGATTGTGATGGGGAAAGATACCGATTCAATACTGCTTTTTCCGATGTTCAGGTAACCTATGATGTCCCTTACGGTAACGCGGTCAATACCACAGGCTTAAGTCAAGCTCTTGTCGTGGATGTTTACCAGCCGGTAGGAGATACAGAAACATCACGTCCATTGATTATCATGGCGCACGGTGGTTTTTTTATTGGAGGTGAAAATGACAATGCCGATGTGATTTCTTTGTGTCAGGATTTGGCGCGTATGGGCTACGTGGTTGGTTCGATAACGTATCGATTGGGCATTGACAATTTCTTCGATATTTCCAACGCCATGGTCCGATCGGTTTGGAGAGGATACCATGATGGAAAGGCATCGGTTCGGTATTTCAGAAAAACAGTTGCTGAGGATGGCAATCCCTATGGTATTGATCCGCAACGCATCCTCATGGGCGGCGTTTCAGCTGGCGCTTTCATTGCCTTGCATATGGCATATGTGGACGAGGAGTCAGAGATTCCTGAGCAAATCGATCAATCAGCGCTCGGTATGGCAGGAGGATTGGAAGGGGAGTCTGGAAATCCTGGATACAGCTCTGAAATTTTGGGTGTGATCAACATTGCCGGAGCGCTCAAAACAGCGAGCTATCTTTCAGAGGGTGATGAACCGCTTGTCTCAGTTCACGGCACGGATGATGAAACGGTTCCATATGGTGCAGGTGTAATTTCACTGAGCGGTTTTCCAATTACAGATGTAGAGGGAAGCAGTATCATTCATGAAACAGCGGAATCACTGGGCTTAAATCATTGCTTTACCACCTTGGATGGTGCAGGGCATGTCGCACATGCTTATGATGCCGAGGCGTATGTCGCCACCTTGTCTACCATCTCTGGTGCAGTTTCATCGTGGCTTTGTGAAGACTACGCATCCATTTGTGAGGTCTACGATTACTCAACGGATTTGACGGAGATCGCTTCCGATGGAATGGAATTGTTTCAGCTTTATCCGAATCCGACTTCCAAGGGGAATGAAATTACAGTGAAGGTCTCACCCGAAATAGCTCAATCCTGGTCCTGGCAATTATTGGATGTCAGTGGAAGAGTAGCGAAGTCCGGCTTAGCAACAGGTTCTTCAATCGTATTGCAAGCCAATGACCTGAATTCAGGCACTTATGTGTTCAGAATCCTTGAGCATGGGAAGGCCCGTCGTTTGGTGATACACTGATCAGTTTCCACTCTTGATTACAACCTCCGTGTTGGTCTGGCCACTCTCATGTGTCCATTTCACGATGTACTGTCCAGCAGACCAAGACGATGTGGCAATTGTCAGGCGTTGACCCGGTTTCACATCCACCTGAATCTTTCCTGCAGCGTCATACACGGTAACTCGCTCTAAAGGTGATTCAGAGCGCAACTCCAAGCTGTTTTTAAAAGGATTGGGGAAGGCGAGGTCGTTAAAATCGACAAGGGATGCCACGGAACTCTGAACGGTATCAATGACCGCTGCTGGAAGCAAGGAGTCCAAAGGAAAGGTCCACAGACTTCGCGCAAATGTCCCCGCTACCAGACGGTCAGAAATCGTGTCGACGGCGAGATCATATACCGGAATTAATGGCAGAGAGCCCACCGGTTCCCAGTGTTGTCCACGGTTTTCGGTCCAATGAACTCCTGCATCAGAAGCCACCACCCAAATGCTGTCATTCAAAGCTTCGACGTGGTTGATTGGGTGCGGAGGTAAATCGCCCTGTACAGAGGTCCATTCCTCGCCAATAGCAGCGCGGAATACATGCGGCGTATACAGCGCATTTCGGAAGCCACTGACCGTACAAAACATGGAGTCAGGGTGGAAGGGGTCGAAGACGAGGTCGGTGATAAACTGTCCCGGCAAGCCACTCTCCATCGAATTCCAGTTGTCACCATGATCAGTCGTTACCCAAATCCGGCCATCTGATGTACCCGCGGCGATCAAGTCTTCATTGAACGGAGATCCCACGACTACAGTAACACATCGGTACTGCAGCCCCGGTTCTTCATTGTGGGTTAGATCGGGACTCACCGCTTGCCAAAAAGAGAATGGAGCGTTTGACATGCGATATACACGTTGGGTCCCCGTCCACATTTCATCGGGGTTTGCCGGATGATAAGCCAATGGAGCATCCCACCACACACGGTCTTCTTCGTCGATGCCGTCCATGAAGTTGTTCCATTGAGGTTCTTCATTGGCGCTTGTCAGGCTATACCGCCAATTGCCCCATTGGGTTCCAGCGTATCGCAAGTTGGCATCAGTCGGATGATAGATGGCGGTGAAGCCATCCCCGCCCAAATCACGCGTCCACCCATTCAGGTCTTCTTGTGATCCTGTGCTAGTGCCATTGTCCTGCGCTCCAGCCGTGTATTGGCCGGGATTGTGCGGATTCCATGTTGCGCGATAGAACTGGGTCACGGGAATGTCTTCTAGATCTTCCCATGTCAAACCGTGGTCATCGGAGCGATACAATCCGCCATCCGTGGCCAAAACCAAACTTTGCGGACCAATCCATTGCAGATCATGTTTGTCTGCATGCACCTCGTAAGTCCACCACTCAGGCCCCATTCGTTGCCAGGTTACTCCTCCATTGAGCGAATTCCAGCACTCCACTCCGAGTATGGTGATGTCATCTGAATTCCAAGGGTTGATTCGGACTTTCGAGAAATACCACCCAAATCCACCCAGTGCATTTTCTGGCGCTGAACCTTCGGGAATAATTGCCGTCCATGTTGTTCCACCATCGTCAGAACGGTAGATGTTGTCAAGTTGCTGGTCTGTCCCTACCACCAGTGCCCAGAAGACCCCACCGAGTTCGGCCAAGCCGATGCGTCCTTTTACGCCTTCGCCCCATGGGTTGGGAAGTGCCGCCCACGTAGATCCTGCATCAACAGATTTCCAAATCTTGCAATGGGATCCGCTGACGATGCTGTGAGTAGAGGTGCGGGTGCGTTGCCAAGCGCTAGCAAGAAGCGTTTGCGATGACGGTGCATAGGCCAGGTCGGTCACGCCGGCAGAGTCATTTGGGAACAGGACTTGCTCCCAGTTTTGACCGTTTTCTGTGCTGCGAAACAAACCACGCGCAGGACCCGGAAGGGCAGGGTTTCCCATGCATGCGGCAAAGATGGTGCTTGGTGTATCGGGAAGAATGAGTAAACGGCTCACGATGCCAAGGGTGTCTAGGCCCATGTTCTCCCAAGAATTTCCACCATCCAAAGAACGATAAACACCTCCACCGATGCGAGGGAAGCTGCTGATCTGAGGGTCGCCTGTTGCCAGAAAAATGCGGTCTGGATTTACGGGGTGAAACGCCAAGTCGCCCATTGCCAAGTGGGGCAGATCATCCGTCAAAGGATTCCACACGCCATCACCGGAATCCATCCACAATCCTCCAGCACTCGCTCCGGCGAAAAAACGACTGATTTCGGTCGGGTGCTGCCGTATAAAGTTAAATCGGCCTCCAATATTGGTTGGGCCTTCCAATCGCCATTGGCCGCCAGTGAAGCGGTTGGATTCTTCTGGCATTTGATCACTCCAACGTCGAACATTGTCCAATGCTTTCGCTGCTTCCTGAACATCCCAATGTTCCTCAGGATAACTCCATTTCCAAGCATCGGCTAGAGCCGGCTGTAATTTCTTGAATGCTTTTTCTGAACTGTCAATAGCGTTGCTGGAAATAGGCTCGTGTAGCCACCAAGATGCTATAAAAAGAAGAACGGCGAAGCTAGCCAATAGGGATACGATGCGAATCATGGCACCAAGATACAGCGAGTAGCTGATGGACTTTGACGTTGCTTTGTGCTTTTGAAGTGGCTCTTCGATTCCCACCCGCGCTTGGCACCAAACTGCACGAACATGGCATCGAATGGCGTTCAGTCTTCCCATGCCATTTTGAGAATGCGGTCAAATTTTTAAGATGTTACCACGGAGAGGTGGACCGTGCCATGGCAAGCACATCAATCCAGAAAATGATTGGTTTGTGTCTTCAGCGAATCAACACGATGTGTCCCTTAATACTGCGCACTTCGTACTGATCACCGCGTAAGACCGCTGCCCAGGTGTAGACACCATCGGGTGCGAAGTAAGCGCCATCTTGAACATCTCCTTGCCACCAATGATCAAGATCTTGTGTCTGGAAAACAAGGTTGTTCCACCGATCATAAATTTTCAAATCCAACGATGTAACATCTGCACTAGTGATCAATTTCCATACATCGTTATGGCCGTCGTGATCGGGAGTAAAAGCGGTGGGTGCGTATACGGTGAGGCTAGAGGTTGTAACAATGTACTCGCACGCTAAATCCACACAGCCCAAGCTGTCTTGCACTTCGAGACAAACGTACGCGGGGTTGTCATCAATGTTGCTGGTATTGATGTTCCATTGTGAGTTACTGCTGACGGGATCGGTGCCCAAGAACCACTGGAAATCAATGGAGGCATTGGTGTTTGCAGCTGTAAATGCCATGAGTGTCCCGTAGGATTCAGGAAGGGCAGGGGTATAGGTGAAATTGGCAGAAGGAGGCACGTAGACACACAATGCAGCATTTTGTTGCGTGGAGTTGGTGCAGCCATTGGCATCCGTTACGGCATAAATCAAATCGTAACAGCCGGGACTTTCAACGGTCATCGTAGCAGTTTCTCCTTGATTGCTCCAAGCTGTCAAGCCGTTGCTATCGAGAATTCCAAAAGCGCTGTAATTCGCCCCAGGGTGTGCCGTTCCTTCGAATTCAATCAGCAACGGTGTGCAACCGGAAGAAGGCGTTGAAGTAAAGTCGGTTGTGGGCAAGGG
>CAWVYB010000005.1:0-32897 GCA_963934215.1 uncultured Flavobacteriales bacterium
TGAATCTCCATTACAGGGCATTCCTGGCGGCAAATCAACAACGATACAAGGGAAGTGCGCGCGACCAAGCTTCTCCCAGTCGATAGGCACCTCGCAGGCCATGTGAAGTGCTCCTGGTGGAGTAAAGAGTGCGCGTATTCCTTTGATTCGGCCTTGTACGAGGATATTTTGATTTTCAATGGCTCCCCAAGTCTTACGTCCGTTCGACCAGAGGGGGTCGGAAAACCAAGAATCGGGTAGCGCTTTGGAAATGGACATGGATTCAGATCTGAACACGATGGTTCGTGAAAACGAAGGGGTGTTTGTACACCCTGAAATCCACGTCGACGTGTGATAAATCAACGTCCATGTGTTGAATGCATGGAGAAGGCATCATTCAATAGCTTCCAGTCGGTTCAAAATATCTTCCAACTGTTCTGCACTAATTTGCTTCGCTACAATCCGTTTGTCGCTGTCCAATAAAAAGATCTTGGGTGTTGCGAATACATCAAAGGTTGTCCTAAAGTTCAAGCTTTTCAGCGTTGTCTGACGTGTTTGAATGAGCGCCATTGCGCTGTCTTGTGCATTGATCAAAGGATTGTCACTGACATTGATCCAATCCGTGTATTCTTTTTCACGCACATAATCTTGCCAGGGTTCAGGGTCAAAATCATTGCCGATGGCAAAAATTTCCAAACCCTTTTCATTCCAACGTTCATAGAGTTCTTTGAAGAGTGGTAGCTCCTTTTTGCAATGGCCACAGGTACTTTCCCAGATCATAACGACGGTGTATTTCGCATCAACGTCATAAAGAGATTTCCAATCTTTTTGATTCAAGTCTGGTAGGATAATATTAGGAATGATGCTGCCGCACATGCTGTCTCTCAATTCATCGGCGCGCTCTTGGATCTTTTTTAATTGATCCGGTTTAAGCCAAGTAGCTTGGCCTGTAGTGTAGTAGGTGTCAACCATGTCCACAAACACCTTGTCCATGCACATCACTTGAGACGACTCAGAAGCGAATGTGATAAAATGAGTGATGTATTTGAACATTTCAGCATTGCCTTCAGTCCGTGCAATCAGACGATGTGCCTGAACACTGAGCGAGTCAGGGATTTGTGGCAACACCTTGTTCCAAAATCGATCTAAAATCTGATGAAAACTCCCGTCTCTTACCAACCGAGGGTCATTGAAGTCAACGCGGTCCCAGTAATGGTTGCGGTACCAGCGATACTGGATGTCTTGGACATTGACGATGTTTGATGGGAATTCCGGTATCTCAGGCTCCAACACCATGTTGAGGTATTTAGCGAAGAGCATGTCTCCATTTTCTTCTAGAATACGCCTTTGTTCATTGGCCACCTCATTTCCAAAAGAGGTCAAGATACTGCGGGCTGCCAAAATGGATGCTTCTGTAGCGCTTGAATCTGACAGTATAGCTTCATGTGGAGCGGCTTTTTGACGACGTACAGATAAGAAATCCATGTAATCATAAAACAATTCATTCTCTTTGCTTTCTATGATGACAACATCGCCCGTTGGGTTTTTCTCAGAGGTTTCGATCACGATGTTCTCTTCAACCGCCAAAAACTCGAAGTACTTGGGCCCGGGCATGACGATGGCGTATTTACCGCATTCTTCAGCGAGACGGCCATTGAAATGAATGTGCCCGTTTACATCTGCGACCGTCGTGTCCGCATAGTACATTTTATTGCCATAATAATGAGCGAGATAGATGGTGTCTCCAGAAATACCGTCGATCGTCACGTCAATGCCGTGGCTTTGGGCGTATAGCGTATCAAAGGAGCCAATCGAAAAGGCAGAAAGAAGTAAACAAGCAAATAGAGGGCTCTTAATCTGAATCATAAAACGAGTTTTCATCTGTTTGTTCGAACTTGCAAGTTGTACAAATTTACTCATGGTACGAGGGTGTTTTACAAGCTAATTTCACAAGGATTCTCAACAAATGATTGGCAATAAGCATACCGTTTTTGTGATTGGGGGTGGATGGGTTGGAGCTCCGTTATCTCGAAGCCTATTCTTAGATGGGCATAGCGTTGCGGTCACCACACGGAGTGAGCAGAAACAGGAGGCCTTTCGGCAGGCAGGTTTGGCGCCGGTATTTTGGGATTGTGATCAACACATTCCGGGTTCTGACCGTGCACGTGCTTTGCAAAAAGCAGGCGCGAATGCTACACACTGGGTGCTGACAATTCCGCCAAACAACCAATGGAATCAAATTGAAAACGAGCAATGGCACCAAGATGTATGCGACGCTGCAACAGCTTCTGAAATCAAGCGTTTGGTTGTCTTTAGTTCGACATCAGTATATCCAGACAAAGAAGTTGTACGAGAACATGATGCCCTAGCTTCATCAATTTCACCCCATTCTGGAAAGTCGCTTTTAGCGCTAGAGCAGGTCTTCGATGCGGCACCTTTCGATGTGGTCATCTTACGCTTCGGCGGTTTGATTGGAGCAGATCGTCATCCTGGAATGAGGGCTTCGCAAAAGGGCTGGAGCAATCCCAATCGGCGAATGAATGTCACCACACTTGAGGATGCCACCAGCGCCTGCCAGCATGTGCTCTTCACTTCAACAATGAGTGGAGCGTACAATGTTGTCTCTCCAGATCATCCGACCTATTTGGATTTTGGCAGATGTCTCGTTGACCGCAAATGGCCTGCAATTCTTGGGCATGCCAAAGAGCAATTGGATGCCAAAGGCAGGACGGTGTCTTCTGAGAGATTGATGGACACGGGGTTCAGTTTTCAAACTTCAGATGTCTTGGGTTGGGCGAAGGCGATGGGAGGTATGCGCAGTCCAATTGAAATCCCCTTGAATGAGACAAAGTACATTCATGGTGTGTTGCATCAAGCAAACCACTCAGAGGAGCCTCAAGATGTAATGGTATTCGCTCACGGATACAAAGGGTTCAAAGACTGGGGGGCATGGGGTTTGGTCATGGATGCACTGACCAATGAAAGGCGCAGTGCATTTAGATTTGATTTCACCCAAAACGGAATTTCTCGAGACTTCCCTGATGAAATTATTGACACACAAGGTTGGAGTATGAATACCTACCGCAAAGAAGTCGATGAATTGAAGGCTGTCTGTATTCATTGGCAGGCTCAGGGACACCGGGTGTGTGTCGTTGGGCATAGTCGCGGAGGTGGCATTGCCGCAATAGCAGCGCATGAAATGCAATTGGCAGGCGCACCGCTTTTAGCTTGTCTCTTTTGGGCTTCTGTATCTGATTTCGCCGCACGTTTTCCTGAAGGAAAAGAGTTGGATCAGTGGCAACATTCAGACCGATGGGAAATCAAAAACCAGCGAACTGGTCAAGTGCTTCATCATTGTTTTTCCTTTTATGAATCATTTCAACGTGAGGCTTCTGCCTTGGATATACAACGCTCTGTCAAGCTTCTTGATTGCCCCGTTTTCATAGCACATGCTGAGGATGACGAGTCGGTTCTGCCTTCAGAGGCCGAGGCGTTGGAAAATGCATCAGGTGCCCAAGTCAATTGGATAGAGAGCGGAGGACATACGTTTGGAACGTGGCATCCCTGGACTCAATTGGTTTTGCCCATCGCTTTAAAAGAGCTGGTAAGCAGAACACGTTTGTTCCTGGATGGTCTAAAATAATGGACAAAAAAAAGAGCCCACAGCAATGCGGGCTCTTTTTGCAGAAAACAGAAAAATTACTGTTGAACTACAAGGCGCTGCGTTGAACGCAAACCACCATTAGAAAGCTCTACAAAGTAAATCCCGTTATCCAAGTTCAATTCAATGCGTTGTCCACGATCCAAAGAAGTTACTTTCTGCGTGTGTACCAATTGACCGTTCAAAGCGTGAATCTTCAACTGAGCATCTGCCGGCTGGCCTTGGATGTTGATGTAATTCGCTGCAGGGTTTGGTCCAAAGTTGAAGGTCAAATCTTCAGGAGTAACAATCGTAGAGGGAACTGCAGTCGCAATTGCGACGTCATCAATGAAATACGTGCTGACGTTAGTCGCGTCTCCATTTGCGAAAAAGTTTACGCCTCCAAAAGCAGAGTCGAACAACCAATTACCAACGGTTACTCCATCCATAGAGAGTGTAATGTTGTCAGAGTCCATATCGACGAGATGAGAAATCTGGAACCAGGTGTCATGTTGGAAAGAACCTGCAGCAACGTCAATGCCATCACTGTTTACGTTTAAGGTCCCGTCAATCAAAAAGGTTGCTTCAAACGCCCACGCTACACCAGGCTCTTGTTCTTCTTGAACATTATAGTATCCAACAAATCCAGAAGGGATGTACATCCAAAACGAAATATCATAAACGTCCCCGTCTAAACCTGCGACGAGCATGATGTCCATTGGTCCACCGGTTGCAGCAGTACTGTAGATTTTCATGGAGTTCGAACCAGTATGAGCAAGCTCATCGGTGATTTGAGAGTCTTCTTCAGTTTCAGGAGCGTTCGCCCAAGTGGACCAAACGGGACTGCTTGAGACAAAATCGCCAACAGCAAATCCTTCGAATCCTTCCTCATAAAGGACGTCCTGCGAAAAGACGGTAACGCTCGTTACCAAACCAGCTAACAGTAAAAAGTTTTTCATGCTTGTGAATTTATCGTTTCGCAATATACGAAATGACCACAACAATTCCTTGTAAGCACAATATCGAACCGAATAACATCGTTAAATTCGCTGAATGAATTGGGAAGGGCATCTACGTAAAATGGTTGTGACATTAGGCTCTTCAGCCAAAAACGAAGTCCAATATCGATGGGTAGGTGCAGATATTTTAGAATCGATGCCCCCAATTGATCCACATCTTTGGATTGGCCAAGAACTTACACTTGAATTTGAGGGTGCAATACACTGCGCAGCAACAGGCAAACGAATTCGAAAGACATACGGAGAAGGCCTGAGTTATGACGCGTGGATCAACGCCCCTCATGCTGTAGAAAGTGTTTTTAACCCCGAACTGAGTCGCATTCATGAAGGCATAGCTCTTCGTGATTTTGAATGGGAAGAAGCGCACCACAACCAACCACACATTGTATACATAAGCCATACCAGTGGATTGAAAGTAGGAGTAACGCGAACGTCCAACGTCCCATACCGTTGGATAGATCAGGGCGCTTCGGGTGCAATTATCATTGCGAATACGCCTTACCGGCAACTCGCAGGTGAACTGGAAGTTGCCTTAAAGCCACATATGGCTGATAAGACCAATTTCAGGAAAATGCTAACACAAGTCGATTTTAACGCTAAGCTATTGTTGGATGCCCGGGAGGATGCGTTCGAATGGCTGGGGGAAGCGTATGAAAGTTTTTTCGAAGATGAGGCGCCACCGATTGAAATCACATATCCAGTTTTATCCTATCCAGCTAAAATAAAGAGCATTCGTTTGGATAAGGTATCTCGCTTCACTGGAGTTTTATTGGGAATCAAAGGGCAGTACCTGCTCTTTGATGAGAATCGGGTATTCAATGTGCGCAACCATGCGGGATATCGCGTGAAATTGAGCAGTTAATCAATTCATGCTCGGATCACTCGGGGCATTGGCGATGTGCGCGTAATTAGGCCCCATGCTCCGAATGAGTTCTTTCCAATAGTCCTCATCGTCTGTTTGTGTATCCATGATGGTTTCAATGGGGGCATCTGCAACAAACCAGGACTTGCTCTTAATCTCGTCTGCAAGTTGTCCAGAGGTCCAGCCAGCGTAACCAACAAAAAAGCGCAATTCTTGATCCGTGATAAGACCGTCGATAACCGCTTTTTTGAGCCAGTCAAAATCACCACCCATAAAAAGGCCTTCTTTCACTTGTATTGCTCCCGGAATGTGTTCATTGCAATGCAAATAGTACAAGTTGGAGTTTTTAACCGGACCTCCTAGGCTGATTTTTGCTTGCCAATTGGGCATTTCTTGAAGCAAATCTTGCAAATCGACTTCAATGTAATTGTTCAAGACAAACCCAAATGAACTGTCGTTGTTGTGCTCACAAAGAAGCACTGCTTTTCTTCCGAAGTAAGCGTCCTCTAAAAAGGGCTCGGACAACAAGACTTGTCCGGGCTTGGGTTCTACCGCTGATGCCGGTGTGAATCGAATCATGGTGCGAAGTTCCGACTTTTGGGTCAAATTTGACAAATGGAAATCAGTTCAATTCAACATGGAGTGCAGCCAAGTCGTTTGGCGTGTTGGATACTCGTGGGTATTTTTGTTTGTTTTTCGCCGGGGGCCACTGCCCAATCAGCTGCATTTGGGGAAGACCCAGCAGTATCATTGGAGAACAATGCGACTCCGACGTGGTCAGAGGCGATAGCGGCATTCCAGATTCTTGCCGACGACCACGATGACGTCACGCTAATCCAAGTTGGAAAGAGCGACGTAGGTAGACCGATTCATGCATTTGTCTTTTCACCTGGGGTAGATCAGGTCACCTCGCTGGAAACGCTCGAGTCATTCATGGCTTCTTCCGATAAGCGCATGACCATGATGGTAAATAATGCCATTCACCCGGGTGAGCCATGTGGTGTTGACGCTTCAATTGGTTGGATGCGAGAGGTTCTTGGCAATCGGAGCTTGAAGAAGGCATACCTAAATAAAATGGATGTGATCATCATTCCCATGTACAATATCGGTGGGGCTCTTAATCGGAATTGCTGCTCGAGAACCAACCAAGATGGACCGGAAGCCTATGGCTTCAGAGGAAACAGCCGGAACTTGGATTTAAACAGGGACTTTATCAAAATGGACAGTCGGAATGCAGAGGCTTTTGTCCAGCTTTTTCATGCCGTCAAACCGGATGTTTTCGTGGACACTCACACGACCAACGGTGCGGATTATCCGTATCGTATGACCTTGATCACCACACAGGTAGACAAAGCAGGGCCTATCATTGGGCCGTTTTTAACAAAAGTCTTTGAGCCGAAGTTGTATCAACGCATGGAGCAATTGGGAGAGCCGTTGATTCCATACGTCAATCTGCGTAATGAGATACCCGAAAATGGCATCGTCGCTTTTCTTGAAACTCCGCGCTACAGCACCGGGTATACCACGCTGTTTTCAACGTTGGGCTTTACGGCCGAAGCACACATGTTGAAGCCTTTCCCTGAACGCGTGGAAGCGACACGGAAGCTTCTTCAGGAAGTGGGGTTATTGAGTATGGAGCTGGCCCGCGAAATCAAACAAATTCGAGCTGCTGAGCAGGTGCGGCTTTCGAATGCTCCCGACTTGCCTATTCGATGGAAATTGGACGCGGCCGATTCCACGCAACTGGCATTCAAAGGATATACGGCAAGAAGGGAAATTAGTGCCATCACAAAAAGCACCCGTCTTCGATACGATCACAACGTGATGTGGGAGGATTCTATCACTTATCTGAATTCGTATGAAACGAAGTGTGTGACCATTTTGCCGGAATTCTACTGCATTCCACAAGCGTGGCACGAAGTCGTGGATCGTCTTGTATGGAATGGAATAGAAATGACAGCTTTGACGAGGGACACCGTCATGCTACTGCAAGTTGATTACATTGAATCATTTGATTCATCTAGCAGGCCCTATGAGGGACATCATGTCAATACAACGGATTCAATCACTCAAGTGGATGAGTGGGTGCAGCTCCATGCTGGAGACTGGATCGTTTCAACGGAGCAGGAAGGAATTCGATTCTTGGCAGAGACGTTAGACCCTCGGGCACATGATTCGTATTTCACATGGAACTTCTTCGATAGCTCTTTACAGCAAAAGGAGCATTATAGTGGCTACGTGTTTGAGGAAACGGCGTATGATTTACTCCAAAACAATCCTGCTTTGTCTGCTGAGTTTGAGGAAGAAAAGACCTTGTTTCCAGAACGCATGAACACGCCAAGGGCTCAGTTGAATTGGATTTACAAGCACTCTCCGCATTATGAGGGTACGGTCAATCGCTACCCTGTCTTCAGATCCATGGCCCCTCGGATTTTTTCGAAATGAAGCCGCTCTGGAATCTTCCTCCTAAGTTCATAAGTACCACTCATAGTTTGGGTCGGTTCTTACGGCGGGACGTTGTTGGCTTGACTCCCGTTCAGATACGGTTGGCTTTGGACTCGTTGTCGAGGCTTTACCCTGGGCCCGCTGACGTTCATTTTGCGTATGAAATGATCCAAGAGCAGCAAGTGGCTCGCTTAAGACTCAAGAGGGGTCAACCAAAACAGGGCGTTTTCTTTGTTCACGGTGGAGGGTTTGCTTTTGGTTCAGCTAGGACTCATCGCGCCATAGCAAGTGCACTTACAAAGGAAACGGGCTGTGAGGTGTGGATTCCAGAATACCCTCTGGCTCCAGAACACCCTTTTCCTGCAGCGCTGAATACGTTGGAGGCGATGTGGCGGGAATTTAAGAGTCAGTACGACTCTGTTTTTGTGTTAGCCGATTCGGCAGGGGGCAGTTTAGCAGTTGCTATGATGCAAAGGTTAAGCCGCGAAGAACGTCATGAAATTCAGGGACTGATGCTCCTTTCCCCATGGGTTGATTTGCGATCAAACTCCATGAGTAGCCGAGCGGATTCAAACGCCTGGAGTCCATTTGGTCGATTGGATATGTTGGAATATGCAACGCACTATCTCGCCGGTGCTGATCCAAAACAAATCGAGGTATCTCCATTGCTCGGTTCATTTGAAGCATTTCCACCAACGTTAATTGAGACATCGGCGATGGAGTATCTGCATCCTGACGCTTGTGCTTTGAAGGAGCGTCTTCTGGCAGAAGAAATTGAAGTTTGTTGGCGAGAAGAGGAAAACGCTTTGCATGGTTGGCAGCTTTTTCCAGACATTTTACCCGAAGCAAAAAGATCTGTAGCGGCCATGTCTCAATTTATGGATGAGAAGCGCGTTGCAGAACCCAGGCATCAAATGCATGGTTAAGTAGCGTCATGCCCTCATCCAATTCGTCATCGGATATGGTAAGAGGAGGGGCGATTCGAAAGGAATTTGGCGTGCTTAAGAAGTAAAAGATGAGCAGACCGTTTTTTCGGGCGTGCTCCACACAAAAATGAATCGCTTCTGGACTCTCCATGTCAACGGCGATGAAATACCCAAGGCGACGGACGGCCTTCACAACGGAATGTTTTTTGAGTTGATTCTCCAATCGAGCGCCTCGCATTTCCAACACGTTCCAATCGACCTTTTCAAGCAATCCCAATGCAGCAGCTGATGACGCGCATGCAACGGGATGTCCGCCAAATGTGGTGATGTGTCCAAGGTCCGGCTCATGAGCCAGAGTGCGCATGCTACTGGCGCTAGAAATAAAGGCTCCGAGTGGCATTCCGCCACCGAGCGCCTTGCCCAAACAAAGGATGTCTGGGGTTACGTCAAAGTGCTCAAAAGCAAAGGGCTTTCCTGTGCGTCCGATGCCGCACTGGATTTCGTCTAGAATGAGCAGAGTTCCTGTTTCATTGCATCGCTTCTCAAGTCTTTTGATCCAGCCGATATCAGGAATGCGAATACCTGCATCCCCTTGGACGGTTTCTGCAATGACAGCGGCTTGAGTGCCGTCGATTGCAAGTAAGGCATCCTCGTGATTGAACGGAACAAATTGAACGCCATCGAGCAGAGGTTCAAAGGGCTCCCGGCGATCTTTATTGGAGCTAATACTCAATGCTCCAAAGGTGTTACCGTGGTAACCTCCTTCCATTGCGATGAAGTTTTTGCGTCCTGTTACTCTTCGGGCAAGTTTGAGCGCACCGTCGATGGCTTCTGCACCTGAATTCACAAAGTAAACGGCATCGAGACTAGCAGGCAACAACCTGCGGAGTCGGCTTGCGGCTAAATCTTGTGATTCTTGTTGCACTTCGCCATAGACCATGACATGGAGATGTCGATCGATTTGTTGATGCAGTGCTTCGACAATAGCGGGGTTGTTGTGGCCAAAAGAGGAAACACCAATGCCAGATATAAAATCCAACATTTTGGTTCCATCTTCCAAATGGAAGTAAACACCGCTAGCGCTACTCACTTTTAAATTCAATGGATGCAACGTCGTTTGCGCCAATCCACGGTGAAGAAAGTCTTCCATCAAGGTTCGTTCACAAACAATTCAAACTCGTCTAGAAAAACCCAACTGGGATTTCCCGCTCCCAAGTGATTCGGAGGTAAATCCCCGAAATGCTTGACTTCAGCCCGCCAATATCGTGCTGTTGCGGATTGCCGAGAAACAAATCGATGTGCTACATTCGACTCGTTTTCATTGGATAAGTTGTGGGTGATCGTTTCGATGAATTCCCATGTTTCGCCGTCTTCAGAGCAGGAGAATGAGACTGATTGGGGGAGAAAAATCCAGGGTCGTATATCTCGCAAAGCTCCCATTGACATCCGTTGAACCCGTTTTGAACTTCCCAGATCTACTGTGGCAATGACATCCTTTCCCCAGAATCCTTGCCAATCCCCTGTTTGATAGTGGTTGTTCCCATGAATACCATCAATCAAAGCTTGCGCTCCACCTGCGGCATATTGTGGGTCAAAAGGTTCATTTAAAACCAATTCATGCCGATGGCTAATCTGGCGCACTTTATGGGCTACATGCGCCGAAGACAAGCCCATTGCATTTTCACTGAATGCTTCGATTCGCTGGCTTGATGTCAAAGCGATGGGCTCTGTATATGTTTCCCACGGCGCGCTGCAATCGGAAGCGTTGATGGCGCATATACGGTAGCGTGTGGCCACATGTGGGTCTGGGTTGGTAATTGCAACGCTTGTCTGCATCGCCTGAAACGTTCGCGGAGCATGGATCACAGGGACGGCCACAAATTGGCTGTCGTCCAGTTTTTCTACAGGCCGGTCTTGGGAATCAAATCCAAAGTCACTGATTTCATCTGAGCCCCTGAAGTTCAATACTCCGCCCTCCAACAAGGACTCCTTTGAAATCCAACTAGCGCTTTTCGCTTCACCATTGAGTGTCCAAGAAGCAATATAGCGTTGCGGATTGTTGAACGAAATTATTAGTGAGGGTAGGCTGTCGCGCTCATTTGATCTTGGCTTTACGATTGACTTTTCAAATGCAGGGATTCCAGCAATTATCTGATTAGAGCCCGGAGTTACGGGATACAACCCTAAAGCACTCCACACATACCATGCGCTCATTTGTCCGCAATCCTCATTTCCGGAAAGTCCATCCGGTGCATTCGGATACAACTCAGTTCGTATTTGAGTCACCAATTCAGCAGTACGGGATGTGTTGCCGACGTAAGGGTAGAGGTAGGCCATATGATGACTGGGTTCGTTTCCATGGGCATATTGACCAATCATACCCGTGATGTCCGGTTGCTGTCTTCCTGTTGTTTCACTACTCGAGGTAAACATGCGTTCAAGCATTTGGTAGTAAGTGGAGTCTCCGCCCATGAGCGCTATGTGCCCGTTGATGTCCTGTGGTGTGAAAAAATTGTACTGCCAGCCATTGGCTTCCGTATAGTTGAAATTCACTTCTCGCGGCTCAAAATCTTCAAGCCAGGCACCACCTCGCTTGGGTTGAATGAAGTTCGTTGAGGCATTGAAAAGGTTCCTGTAGGAGAGCGCACGTTGGGTGAATCGTGTTGATATTTTGGTGTTCGTAGGGTCGTTCGTGTCCAATTGTCTCGCGAATGCTGCAATGCAGGCATCATCAAATGCATACTCTAGCGTTTTCGAAACGGACTCGTGTTCCTCATCTAAAGGGATGTATCCATAATCCGTGTAAGCCGGGAGACCCAAATGTGCGCTGTCTGCAGCTTGTAGCATGGCCTCAAGTGCTAGATTCTGATCAAAGTCCTCAATGCCCCAACTGACAGCATCTTGAATTACTGGGACGCTGTGATAACCAATCATACAACCTGTGTAATTTCCCGCCAATTCCCACACAGGCAGCTGGCCTCCCTGTTGATACATTCTCAACATTGTGCGAATAAAATCACGAGATCGAGCGGGCTCTAACCAATTGAGCAACGGATGCAATGAACGGAACGTGTCCCAGAGAGAAAAAACGGTGTAATGCAGTCCTTCATCCGGACTCAATTGATGGACATCTAAATCGGTTCCGCGATACCGACCATCGACATCAGAAGCCACATTGGGGGTAGTGAAGCTGTGGTAAAGGGCCGTGTAAAAGACGGTTCTTTCGTCTTCTGTGCCTCCTTCAATGGCGATGCAGCTCAGCTGGTCTTCCCATTTGGTTTCAGCTTCCTTTCGGTAGTGATCAAAATCTGTGCGCGGTGTTTCCTTTTCCAAATTATTCAGCGCTCCTTCGATGTCCACAAAACTGATCGCCATGCGGATATTCAACTCTTCGACCACTCCAAAATCGCAGGCAAAAACAGGAATGTATTCCATGGTCTGCATGACCGTTCCGTCCAAAAGTGTGTCAGTGATGGTGATCTCAGAAAGTTGGTCTTGCCATTCAAAAGCGCGATCAAATCGCGCCGCAAAATAAACGTGCTGCTCGTTTGCCCAGTTGTCCGACAATCGATGCCCTACCAACGTTGAGTCATTGAGTGGCTCAATGCTATAATGAATAAGTTCATCGCGATGCTGCAGATCGACGAGCAATGTCAGTGTGTCGGGTTCTTCAAGTTGATACCGATGAACGCCAACGCGCTCAGTAGCGGTTAATTCTGCAAAGACACCATGGTCTTGAAGCTGAACGCTGTAATACCCCGCATGCGCACTTTCTGTTGCATGTTCAAATCGACTCTTGTATCGATCGGCCCAATTCGAAACTCCAGGCCGAAATTGAGTGCAAGGCATAAATAAAATGTCGCCATAATCGGAAACGCCGGTTCCTTGCAGGTGTGTGTGCGTAAATCCATAAATCATGGAGTCACTATAATGATATCCGCCACATCCGTCCCATCCGTCAAGACGCGTGTCTGGACTCAATTGCACCATTCCAAAAGGAACAGTAGCTCCTGGATAGGTGTGACCATGGCCTCCAGTGCCAATAAACGGATTCACTGTTTCGTGAAGCGAAGCAGGTGCCGTACCGTTTGAACAACCATTCAAGCCAACCGTTATGATGACGAGAAGCAAAACCTGAAATGCTCGATGTATCAAATGATTCATTCTTATTGCGTGTTTCGAAGCCATTGATAAGCCGCTTTCAAAACAGGGTCATTCCCACCCTGAAGATCCAACGCAGACCATGAAATAGGAAAGTCCGGTAGAATCGGCTTAGAATCCCAGGTGTGTGAGGAAGAACTGAAATATTGGGCAGTGGCAATGTTGACCGTCAAGCCTGTATGAGGTAAAACACGTTTCACTGGATTTCCAAAGGTCCCCGAGGCGCTGCCCATTGGAGATTCACCAAATGTGCTTCCGCGTCCGCTTTGAATAAACCAGCTGGCAAAGGCAACGGAAGCAGAAGCAGAGAGACCATCCATCAAAAGAGCTGTTTTACCAGCATAATTCAATCGTTTGTGCGGATACGATGGGATGTCAAATAAGATTTCTACAGTAGAACCAATTGGAGTCTCACGCATAGCCTTTGAAAATTGAGTCATTTCAAGATGCTTGACACCTCGCCGAAGAGGTAGGGCAAACCCGATTTTGCGGTGCAGTGTTTTGGTAAATGTGCTTTGTCGTATTGATACCGCATGAGGAAGATAAACGGGGCTGGTCGTCAAATAAGGAAGAAGCAATTCCATGAGTGCGACATTCCCTCCCGCATTGCCTCGGATGTCAATCACCAATGGGATTGGAGAGTTAAGCTCATCACGGGTTCGTTTCTTCAACGTTCTAAACCCTTGTCGAAGCGAGCGCTTAAATTGTTTATTCCGATTGGGTTGAAAGGAAGAAATGGTCAGACACGCCACCTCATGATCAATGAATTTCCATTCTATGGACTTTTTCCTTTTCGGCTTTTGTTTCGAGGAATGATCGAGGGTGATGGTTACGGGGTGCCCGATGTGTCCATCCGTATGCTCTCCCAATTGAATACGTAAGGTGTCGGATGGAGATGATTGGATCATCATAGTAGCAAGGTCATTCCAAAACTTTTCAGCCAATCGAAGTCGCGCTATGGGAGCTTCTCCCTCAAGCGGAACAAGCTGAAGTGCCATGCCCAAAACCATGCGAGCGGATTGGCCGTTTACCCCGGTGATTTCAGTTCCAGTTTCGATGCTACCATTGCCATCGTTTGCTGCATAAATCCGGTTTTGGATAGTCGTGATTTCAAAGGGCAATACTCCATGCTTCTCGCGCATGGAGTCTGAAAGAGACTTGAGTGAAACACAGGTATGGCTGTCTTTCAACACGTTGGTCAAACGCGAAAAAACTTGAGCTGCGGCCAGGAGAGTTCCTCCGCCATTGTACATCGCGTTTCCAGCTGTATACGCATCATTCCAATCCTGCTCGGTGCAACGAGCAAAGAGGGAAGGGTGCATCTCTTCAATCCACTTTTTTAATGTGTCCAAGTCATTTTGAATGGACTGTCCACTCAAGAAGTCCACACTTTGCCCATTCGCAGTGCTTATATTTTGACTGGTTCCGCTCAAACAAATCAAAAGAAGGCTAGCTAAAAAGGTAAAGCGACCAAACCGTACCGTGTTATGTCGTGTTGATTCTAGCGCCATCAATCCTCTTGGTTTCTCATTTTCACCATGGTAAGGATGGTTGCGATTGCAACACTTTCTCCTGTCTCATCCTGCATTTCGACATAAAATTTAACAATGCCTTTGGAGACATCCTCTGGACTGCGTTTTTCTTGTGCAATCTTTTCTTTCACAGTGAGCTTCACACCAACCGTTGCCCCGGGATATACAGGTTTTGTAAATCGAGCGGATTCTACACCGTAATTCAAAAGAACAGGTCCCTTCTTTGGATCAACAAAAAGTCCTGCAGCTTTACTGAGCAAATAGTATCCGTGAGCCACGCGTCCAGTAAAAATGGTTCCTTCTAAACTGGTTTCGTCCACATGCGCATAGAAATGATCTCCACTGACATTGGCGAAATTGACAATGTCCGCTTCGGTGACGGTGTGTTTGGCTGTTGTTACCGTGTGCCCAATTTGCAAGTCTTCAAAATGCTGCTGAAACAAATGTGGATTGGCCTCTACTTGCTGGCCTCCAGGTTGATAGGATTCCGTGATGGCTCCAACCATCGTGGGTGAGCCTTGTATAGCGGTCCGCTGCATATAATGGTGCACTCCTCGCATGCCGCCCATTTCTTCGCCGCCGCCTGCTCGACCGGGTCCGCCGTGGACGAGCAATGGAAGGGGCGAGCCATGCCCTGTGGATTCATTGGAGCAATCGCGGTCCAGTACCAATATGCGTCCGTGCATTGGGGCCGCATTCAAAACGAAGTCGCGAACATCCTTTTGATTGTGGCTTACAAAAGAGCAGCATAATGATCCTTTCCCCATGTTGGCCAATTCAATGGCTTCACCTAAATCGTTGTAAGGCATCAAAGTGCTCACAGGCCCAAAGGCCTCGACTTCGTGACAACGAACGGCCTCAAGGGGAGTGTCCATACGCAATAAGGTGGGTCCTAGGAAAGCACCTGTTTCATTTGTTGCCCCTAAAGGCGTTGATTGATCTCTGTATACACAATTGGCCTCGCTTTCTAATTCAGCAATCTTTTGAAGCACTTCTTCTTTTTGTGCTTGGTTGACCAAAGCGCCCATACGAACGCCTTCTCTTTGAGGATCCCCTATGGTTGTTTTTTTTAAAGCTGCTATCAAAGCATCTTGCACAGGTTCCATCAAATGTTTTGGAACAAAAACCCGACGAATGGCGGTGCATTTTTGACCGCATTTGACTGTCATCTCCTTCCGAACCTCTTTCACGAATAAATTGAACTCCACATCTCCCGGCTCTACTTGTGGGCCTAAGATTGCTGAATTCAATGAGTCAGCCTCCATATTAAAGGGTACCGAGTTCTCAATAATTCTTGGAAGCGCTTTGAGTTTGCGTCCTGTTTCCGCTGAACCTGTAAATGTGACGATATCCCTCTCATCAACATGGTCCAATAAATTTCTAGCTGGACCACAGATTAACTGGATAGCTCCAGCGGGCAAAATATTGGAAGCGATGATTTCGCGGACAACAGCTTCTGTAAGAAAGCTGGTCGCAGATGCAGGCTTCACGATAGCGGGGACTCCAGCGAGCCAATTCACGGCCACTTTTTCGAGCATGCCCCAAATCGGGAAATTAAAGGCGTTGATGTGGATAGCCACACCTTGTTTCGGCACCAAGATGTGATGCCCTACAAACGAGCCTTCCTTACTAAGGGGGATTCCAAAACCATCCAAAGCAAATGGTGTGTCTCCAAATTGCTTTCTGAGGCTAGCGTAACTAAATAAATTACCAATTCCGCCTTCAATATCGATCCAAGAATCATTCCGTGTGGCTCCTGTAGCCCAACTGATTTCATAAAACAACTCCTTCTTACTGTGCAGATGGAGCGCCAAAGCCTTGAGCATGCGTCCGCGCTCTTGAAACGTTAAGTTTCTTAAGTGCAGATTACCAACTGAACGGGCATAGTGCATTGCCGACTCCACATCGACCAAGTCCTCGTTCAGTCGCGCTACAACATTTCCGTGGACAGCATGGATCAAACTCGTCGAATCCTGAGCTAACTTGGATGAGGGTACCCATTGGTTGCATAAGTAATGCTCTAAATGATGAGGGGTGGTGGTCATAACTGGAAACTTTCGGCCAATTTACCACCTTATCTATTCCTTATCGAACACAGCCAATCATTGCGTGCTTTCGATCAAGTGGCTTTTCCGAATCGATTTTTTGGCTTTGTCATTAAAATGCCGTTATTTTGGTTCTGTCGTTTAGATAAGGGCTTACGTCTATGAAGTTCATATTAATTCTCTTAGAATTATTTTGGGATTTAGAAAGAGTTTGCCTTATCTTAGCCTCAATAGACATCAAATCTTGACCAGAAACATCAAATATTTCATTCAAATGAAGAACCTTTTCACACTGGCTGCGGCCTCTTTTCTCGCCTTCGGAGCGAGTGCCAGCAATGTTGAGCTGGTTGTCGAAGCAGTAAACAATGGTGGCCAGGTTGAAGGAAACACGTACCGTGTGTACGCTGTGTTGCCCTCTGCCGAGCACTCTTTGCACGCTGTTTTCGCTGACGGCGAACACGTTTTGAACGTAGCTACTACTAGCTCGTTTTATCAGCATCAATATGGAAGCTTTTCTTCTTTGGATGTAAACAATCAAATCGTAGCGTTGGATGCAGGTCTCGCATTTGATAGCTGGGTTACGATTGGCGCTACCAATAGTGATAACAACAACCTATGGACAGTAGGTGTTGATTACAATAACTTCTTGAGTGGTTCTGAATTGACGATCACTGATGGAGCTTGGTTTGTTGTACCTACAGACGTGCAAGCAGCTACTGAAGCTGGTAACCGCGTATTGTTAATGCAATTGACTACAGACGGAACAGCTACGGGTATCTTGAACTTGCAGGGATGGGACGCTGAAGGTGCTGCATGGCGCACTCACGACCTCACATTCTCTTCAACGGATGCTGAAGTATTCGGTTGTACTGATAGCAATGCCTCTAACTTTAATGCAGAAGCTACATACAACGATGGTTCTTGCTTCGGCGAAAACAACGGTGCTACGAACGGTCTGTCTAACATTGATGGAACGACTGAGTGGAACATTTTCCCTAACCCTGTATTCGAAAGCACGTTTAGCGTAAAGTTTGACCGTGAATTGAACTTGGGTGGAGAGAACATCATTCTTGAAGTAACTGACATGGCTGGTAAGTCTGTCATCTCTCAGGAGGTTGCTCAGGAAAACATTGTAGGAGGCAATCGTATTGTTGTCAAGCATGGCTTGGCTGCAGGTAACTACACAGTTGCTGTAAAGCATGCTAATTTCAATGATGCTCAAAACATCGTTGTCTCGAAGTAAGCTGGATCTTACATCACATTGAAAAAGGGACCCCTAGGGTCCCTTTTTTTGTGCCAAAAACTCAGTACAGAAAGACTAAATTTGATGCAATGAACATTTTCTCATCGCAACGCATCAGCCTTTCATTAAGCGGTATACTTCTTTTCGCTAGTTGCGCTAGTGAAACCTCTTCAGAATCATCACTGACGGGAGCGCCCATGCTTGGACATGTCGGCATGCGTGATGCTGTCGTTTGGAGTCAAGCAATGGATGCTAGTAAAATGAAATTCACATACTGGGAAAGTGATCAACCACGGCCCATCTCAAAATCAGCTTACGGCAATCGGGATGAAAACAATTGCAGTGTCTATCAGATAGACGGATTGGAACCAAACGTACGCTATGAGGGTCTTGTTCAAACCTGGGAGGGTCGTAGTGTTTCCGATACAATGGTTTGGGTGACTCAGGAATTGTGGCAATACCGCACTGACCCCCCTCAGTTTACATTCGCTACCGGCAGCTGTGCATTCATCAATGAAGAGCAGTATGACCGACCAGGCACGCCTTATGGAGGCGATTACCAGACATTCAAGTCAATAGCTAAGGAGGACTTTGAAGGCATGCTTTGGCTCGGCGATAATGTCTATCTGCGAGAAGTAGATGTGTCAAGCAGGGCAGGGTATCGGTATCGATATGAGCAAATGAGGCAACTCCCCGAATTACAGGGGCTGCTGTCAAAAGGGAGTCATTATGCCATTTGGGATGACCATGATTTTGGTCCGGACAACTCCGATGGATCTTGGTATCATGCGGATTGGGCCAAGGAGTCTTTCGATTCTTTTTGGGTCAACCCAGGAAATGGTCTTCGCGAAGCACCGGAGTTGAACGTAGCGTATTTCCAGTATGCTGATGTAGACTTCTTTCTGTTGGACAATCGAACTCACCGTGTAAACCATCGTATGGGGCCAGAAAAAAGGACCTTATTGGGAGATGTGCAAATGAATTGGTTGCTGAATGCGCTTAAAAACAGCAGGGCACCTTTCAAAATGATTGCCGTTGGTGGACAAATGTTAAGTGACGTGGCGAAGTATGAGAACTTCGCGCAATTTCCTGAGGAACGAAATCAACTTTTGGAAGCACTGAATGAGCTCAAGATTAAAGGCGTTGTCTTCTTGTCTGGAGATCGGCATTGTACTGAGTTGTCTCAAATCGAACTGCCAAACGGGCGGTTTGTTTATGACTTGACGGTTAGCCCGTTAACGAGCAGTAGTTATGACAATACCGATGAACCGAATTCACATCGGGTGGAAGGAACCGTGTTTGGAAATCGCAACTATGCATTGCTTGATTTTTCAGGCCCACGGAAAGAGCGTGTATTAAAAATGACCGTTAAAGATAGCGAAGGGGAACTTCAATGGACCAGGTCCATTGAGGCTGCGAACGGTTATGAATTGAAGAGGTGATTTAGCTCACCATTCATCATCTAATAGGTAGTCAGTCAACTTGGGGCGCTGATCAAGCTTAATTAAGTAATTGACACCTTCTAGCGAAACACGAATAGCCTTACAAATGGTCTGCTTTCCTGGCATTTCAAATTCAAAGGTGTCATCTTCATATCCTTCGGGATACATGGATTCCAGAGCTTTTTGAATAGTGGACGGTAGCTTTTTGTAACTCACAATTAAGTTTCTCATAGCAAAAGGGATTAGAGGACCCTATACTGCGACTTGGGTTAAAAGGTTTCGTTTGGCCCATTGATTCCGTTATTTGCAGGTACAATTACATCATGGAGCATTCTAAAATCAATATTCGAAAGGACTACGCAAAGCAATCATTGAATCGAGAGGATTTGTCCGATTCCCCAGAGGAACTGCTCAAGAAATGGCTTTCCGAGGCTGCGGAAGTCGATGCCTTTGATTACAATGCGATGTATCTGTCGACTGTAAATCAAGAAGGAAAGCCTTCGGGCCGGATCGTTTTACTGCGTGGTTTGGAAGAGAGTGGACTGCGTTTTTACACCAATTATACAAGCTCTAAGGGAAGGGACATTGTTGCGAACCCCCATGTAGCTGTTGCCTTTTTCTGGAAGGAACTTGAAAGGCAAGTGCGCATAGAGGGGACGGCGTTTCGCTTGACACCCCAAGAGAGTGATGCCTATTATGCGACTCGTCCTCGGTCAAGTCAAATTGGAGCGTGGGCATCCCAACAAAGCGAGTCCAACGATCAAGATGATTTAGAACAACGGTTTGAGGCGATGTCGGAGCAATTCAAGGATTCAGATATCGTCCCTCGTCCTGAACATTGGGGCGGTTTTCGCGTCGTTATCACATCATGTGAATTTTGGCAAGGCCGCCCAAATAGATTGCATCAGCGTTGGCGATACGATCGGGGAGAAGCTGCATCTGAATGGAGGGTTACTCCTCTTGATCCCTGAAGATTTATTCAACGCGGACTACAAGTCCTTTTAAGTAGGCCCCTTCAGGGTGGAATGCGCTAACAGGGTGGTCTGCGGGTTGGTGCAAGCGATATAGAATGCGCGCTGTACGTCCTGCTTGAATGGCTGCCGCAATGACTGTATTCGTAAACATGCGGTCATCCACTGCTTGTGAGCAGGAGAAAGTCATGAGTAAACTTCCAGGCTTCATGGTTTCGAGAGCCCGTAAATTAATTCGTTTGTATCCTTGAATGGCTGCATGACGTGCCGAAGCACTTTTAGCAAATGCAGGCGGGTCTAAAACAACGATGTCAAAATCAGCGACCCCGTTTTTGAGGTAATCTAGCGCATCGGCCTGAATGGACTGATGAACATCACTGCTATATCCGTTTTTCGCCACGTTGGCCTCGCCGATTTCCAACGCACGGGCTGAACTATCTAAGCTGTGAACCTCTGTTGCTCCACCCTGAAGTGCACTCACGGAGAATCCACCCGTATAGCTGAACGTGTTTAGAACCCTTTTCCCTTTGGACAATTGACCAAGCAACAGCCTGTTCTCTCGCTGGTCTATGAAGAATCCTGTTTTCTGACCTTCAACCAAATCAATGACATACGCATTGCCATGTTCTTGCGCATTCCAATTTTCTGGAGCATTGCCGTGAACCCACGTGTCTAAGTTGGTTGCGTGCCCATTCTTTCGCAAGACCTTTGCGCTTTTGTTGTAGACCCCAACCAAATCATCCTTCAATTCAGCCTTCAATGCCTCAATGATCCATTTCAAAGAATGATGCATTCCTAAAGAATGGGTTTGAACGACAGCTACACGATCGTAATAATCAACAATGAGTCCGGGGAGGCCATCACCCTCTGCATGCACCAGTCTGCAAGTGTTTTGACCGTCAGAATTGATCAAGCCCAAGTCTTGGCGCACAGCAATAGCTTGCTTGATTTTGTCCTGGAAAAAGGACCCCGTAGGGATGGTTTCGTCAAAGGAGATCATTCTGATCGCAATCGAAGTCCCCTTTGAATAATGGCCGTATCCCAAGTGACCACCTTTGTTCGAGTGAACTTGAACCAACGCCCCATCTAGAATGCCTGCCTCTAAATTCTTGATGGCACCGCTAAATACCCACGGGTGGCGTCTTCTAATCCCCTCGTCCTTTTTAGCTTTTAGCTGTATGCTTTTGATCTCCATAATGGTCGCGAAGGTAGCACTCGTTCAGTCCGATTTGGCGGCGAAAATCTGATCTCCTTTTAGGAGGATTTCACCTGCATCTCGCAATAAGTTGAGTTCCTTCATTTTGAGATTGTGCTCAATCAGCGGGTAGTGCCAAAGCCATTCAGAAATACGAAGTCCCTTCACTGGCATGAGCTCTACGAAACCCTGCAATAACGAAGCTGTTGATGCTCTGCAATCGTCACAAGTTCCGCAAGGCACAGCGTCCTCTTGGCCAAAATAATGTTCGATTGTTGCCGCTCTGCACTCCTGGGGTGTCAGATACTTTTCCATGGTCTTCCATTTCACTTGACAAACCTGTTTTCTGTTCTCGAGCAGTTCCTTAGCAATCGTGAGAGACTCCGGTCGAATACGAGCTGTTTTCCAAGAAATTGATGCTGTAAACGACGGCTTCACCAGCTCAATCCAACCCCATTGATCAAACTGATGCAACGCGGACCGGATTTCAGATTCAGAAAGAGAGGTGCTCCGCATTATTAACGCGAGTGGCCACCTCGATTCTTGCCGTGATTCAATGACGTGACGAACAAGCCATTGCCCGAGTATGCTCGAAGGGGCGGTGAGATCAATAGTGTTGAGTCCCTGCTGCAATGCTGTATTGATTTTCAAACGCACATCGTCCGAATGTGTGTTTTTTTGCCATGCAATCAAGCCTTCCTTTTGTAAAATGCGCAAACTAGATTCGGTCAGTCGCTGACTTGCTTTATGCTGCGTACTCCATTGACTCAAATTAAAGGGCGTGATTTCGGTTGGACAGTCTCCAAGAGCGACGAATCCTTGATTGGCTAATCCTTGGTAGACAGCTTGAATGAAATCAAGAGGAGGGAACTGTAACTCAAGAGATTTTTTGGCATTTTGAATGGCTTCTGAGGAAGGAAATATGGCACATGTGGAAGGGAGTCCATCTCGACCTGCGCGCCCCGCTTCCTGCACGTAGCTTTCCATATCTGAAGGGATGTTCGCGTGAAAAACCCAACGGACGTCCGCCTTGTCTATTCCCATTCCGAATGCGCTCGTGCAGGTGAGAACTTGTGTTTTGCCCTCCATCCAACGCTTCTGACGGTTTTGCCTTTCACCTGAAGGAAGTCCGGCGTGATAAGCTTCTGCCTCAACACCGACATGGACAAGGCGCTCGGAGAGTTGGATGGAAGCTTGGCGCGTGCCGGAATAGATTAGTCCAGTCCCGCGCATACGACGAGCGCACTCTAGCAACATACGTTCTGAATCCCCCAGGTTGTACACAGCGAACATCAGGTTGCTCCGTCTGATCGGTGTCCGAAAAATAGCCGTAGAGTTCAGAGACAATTGTTCCGAGATGTCGCGTGAGACATCGACCGTTGCCGTTGCCGTGAACGCGCCCCAAACGGCCTTCAAACACAAAGGTCGAATTGCCAAGATTTCACGGTAAGCGGGCCTGAAGTCATGCCCCCATTGAGAGATGCAATGCGCCTCATCTACGGCAATTGTTCGCACATCCATGCGCTCGATACGTGCCAAAAAAACGGGTGATTTTAACCGTTCAGGCGCGACATAAAGAAACTTGAGTCCTCCAAAAACAGCATTGTTGCTGATTCTGTCGATGTCACCACTGTTTGAGTCTGATGAAATGAAGTCAGCCGCAATTCCCTTTGATTTGAGCGATGCAACTTGATCTCTCATCAAAGCAATAAGAGGCGAAATCACCAAGCAAACGCCACCTCTGATCAATCCAGGCACTTGAAAACAGATTGATTTCCCTGCACCCGTTGACATAATGGCCAACGTATCATTGCCCGCGCATAGCGAAAGAATAGGGCCGGTTTGATCGGGACGGAATTCAGAATGCCCCCAGTGATCCTTGAGCAAAGAACTTGCTTGAGTAAGAAATGATGATGAGTGCATTAAAATCTGAATACCTGCTTTACTTGAAAGAATGTTGGGCGAACTTCGCGTCTTTATCGAGAAACAAATGTCATGCGGAACATCGTAACGGGAAACTGGAAGAGCAACAAATTGTGGGATGATGCTGAGAAATTAATGGTCGACGTGGCCAAAGGCATTCACGAATCACAACACACTGACATTTTCGTAGCCCCACCTACACCATATTTAGCAGCCCTGAAGGCACAATCTACTACTTTTGTAGGTCTTGCTGGTCAGCAATGCAGTGCGCACACTGAAGGAGCTTTTACAGGCGAGCATACAGCTTCCATGTTGAAGTCGGCTGGCGCAAAAGCTGTGCTCATCGGCCATTCAGAGCGAAGAGGTGCTTTTGGTGAGAGTGACGCTGTTGTGGAAGCGAAAGTCCATCATGCTTTGAATGCTGGACTACTAGCCATTGTCTGCTGTGGAGAGAAACTTGAAGAAAGGGATGCAGGCCAACACTTTGAAAAAGTCTTGACGCAATTGTCTCACGTTTTTCAAAATATAGATCCGAGCAGAATGAGTCACGTCGTAGTAGCTTATGAGCCCATTTGGGCAATAGGAACAGGCCGCACGGCTTCTGCGGCACAAGCTCAAGAGATGCATGCTGCGATTCGTCAGCATTTGGGTGGATTGTTTGGCACATCCATAGCTGAGACCATGCGGATTCTTTATGGAGGGAGTTGCAAACCTTCCAATGCACTCGAAATATTCATGCAGCCAGATGTCAACGGCGGATTGATCGGTGGCGCATCGTTGAATGCTTCCGATTTCTTAGCCATCGTTGCTGCTTCCAATGAGGCGGCTTCAAAAGAGCAGCAAGGTGGTTGATACGCCTACATTCCTCAGGTTGACTTTGACCTGCAAGCCTCTACTTCCGGCACGGGAGATTGCCGTGGCTTGGTTAGAAACATGTGGATTTGACATGTTTGAAAATCAAGGTGATGGCGTTTTGGCGTATGGAAAGGAATCGGATATTGATCGGGTCGCATGCACTGAAATCCTGACGGATTTAAAAGACATAGCCGAGATTGAAACAGCCTTTGAGTCCATCGTCTCGGAGAATTGGAACGCTTCATGGGAGGCCGACTACCAAGCTATTGATGTCGACGGTTTAGCTCACATGAGGGCGCCGTTTCACCCAGCACCTGCTAGCGGGTTGGACTTAGTCATTCAGCCGCAAATGTCATTTGGAACGGGACATCATGCGACAACGTGGCAAATGCTTCGAAGACTTTTGGACGAGTCTGTTGCTGATCAGGTCATTTTGGACATGGGTTGTGGCACAGGGGTATTGGCCATTGCGAGTCACTTGCTAGGGGCTGAAGCTGTTGTGGCAATCGATATTGATCCGTGGTCTTATGAAAATACCCGCACGAATTATGAGCTCAATGGACTCGATCCTGCAGCCTCGAACGGTCAGGTTCTTTTAGGAGATGCATCCCTACTCGATCCGTGGGAAGGTCGATTTGATTTGATTTTAGCCAACATCAATCGCAACGTCCTTTTGATGGACATGCAGGCATACGACAACGTTCTAAAGCCGGGTGGCCGTGTTTTGATGAGTGGATTCTTCCCTTCTGATTTGGAAATGTTGAAAGCTCTTTCGAGTGAGTTGCAATGGAATTGGCTGTCGAGCACTGAGCGCGAGGGGTGGTGCTGTTCGTTGTGGGAAAAGTCACATCCTTGATGCTAAATAACAACCTAGTCACGTTGTAATTTCGTGCCATGCGCTGTTATCAAAAGCCAATCATTTCAACTGCTCAAATGTTTCCGCGTCATGTCGGGGCTCTTGTTCTGCTTGTGATTGCGCTAATCGTGTCGGAAATGGGTTCGGCCCAGACATATCCAGCCACTTGCGAAGCG
Source organism: uncultured Flavobacteriales bacterium (assembly GCA_963934215.1). GTDB lineage: Bacteria > Bacteroidota > Bacteroidia > Flavobacteriales_D > Sanyastnellaceae > UA16. The sequence goes on from CAWVYB010000005.1 coordinate 25,271, forward strand.
CTAGGGGAGCAACTGCAAAGGGAGTTGGTAGAAACAAGTGGTAGCGATGCCAAATGGGCTAAGAAAACACTGTCGCCATTGCTTTGCGGTCCAGACTTGCGTTCATCGCAGTTGGATACGATTGCACTGTTTTGCAATGAATTCCAGAAAAAAAGAGTTTCCATGTCAAAGGGAGTATTGAATTACCTCCTCACGATTGAACAGCTTGTGCGTCGCGACGACTCTGAATTATGGCATACGTGGCATAACGTGGTTAATGCCATGCTTCAGAATAAGAAGTGGAAGAAATCCTTGGCGTCATTTTTAAAAATAAGTCCGGGTTTAATTCGAGAACAAATCCTTTTCGGTGCACCAAGCGGAACCTGGAAACTTGAGGGCACAGTGTTTCAATTGCATGTGGATTCAATTCCACAATTAACATTTCAAAATGGCCGTCTAATCGGTGAGGCGAAGGGTGATCGAATCGAAGTATTTCGAACGAGCGGGGTGTGGAATCTAACGAAGGACCGACTCCAGCTTTCAGGAGGCAAATTGCCTTGGACAGGCACCCGGTTTGATTCTCTTGGGTATTATGCTGAAATGGAGCCGTTCGAATTGAAATTGAAAAGCAGCGGTTTCGTTTGTGATGACGCAGTTTGGCATTCTGACTTATTGGAAGCACCGCTAAAAGGAAGAGTCACCGCTAAACTTCAGAATTTTGAAAACATCGATAGCAAAACGTATCCTCGATTTGCGAGCGAGGCAGATCGGATTCGATTGGAAGACGTGTTTGAAGGCGTGAATTATGAAGGGGGCATGGCCATAAAGGGTGCGCGTATATCCGGTATAGGAAGCCCCGAATTCCTTGCTAAAGTGGAAGTATTAAAAGACGACACGGTATTCATGATCTTGTCAGCGGCAGAATTCTTATTTACTCCAAAAGGATTTTCAACGGCCCACAGTCGGTTGAACTTGTTTTTCAGGAACGATACGATTAGCCACCCTGATGTTAGTGTGCGGCTGGACGACCGGACTGGTACTTACCGTGTAATGCGTCAAACTGAGGGGCTAGGCCAGCAGTCATTTGAAGACCGTTACCATGCGATTTCTTGGGATGTTGATGGTTTTGCGTGGAGTCGAAATTCAACAACCATTTCCATTGGCTCTGTGTTTGGAGGAAGCTCAAAACTCGGTATTTTCGAAAGCAGCACTTTCTTTAAAAGAGAGTCATTTTTGAAGATGAAGGGTATTGGGGATGTACATCCCTTGACGCGAGTGAAAAATTTCGTGCAAGAAAACGGACGAAGTGAATTCACTAGCGAAGATTACGCCCGGTTCATTCGGATGAGTGAGGTACAGGCCCGCGTAGAGTTGTTGAACTTAGCCAATGCAGGGTATGTTTTCTTTGATTCGGAAACGCGGTGGTGTGAGGTCCAACCCAAAATGCTGTCAAGCATGCGGAATTTCAGAGGTCAACAAGATTATGACGTCCTGAAATGGGAGTCGATGCCACAGTCTGGCGGCAATGCAGAATTCAGTTTATTGAATGGTTTCATGTCCATTTATGGTGTTGATTACGTGTTTTTGAGTGATTCACAAAACGTGAAGGTCTTTCCGCGAAATGGGGAAGTCGTCTTGTCTGAAAATCGAGATTTTACATTTGATGGAAGGCTTAAGGCTGGAAACCTCGACATGCAGGGTGAGGGCTTTTCCTTTGATTACGATGCGTTCTCCATTCAACTAGACCAAATTGAGGGCATCAGCATGTTTGTCAATGATCCGGATAACGTGGATGGATGGGGAAATGCGCGGAAGAAACGGGTCCGAAGCATTTTGGAAAACGTCTCTGGCTCACTCGCGATAGACCATCCAAACAATCGATCAGGCATCTGGTCCACTAATCACCCCGAATTCCCTGTGTTCACGAGCATAGACCGGAGTTATGTTTATTTTGATCAACCCGTGCTATTTGAAGGTGCCTATGAACGTGATCGGTTTTATTATGCCGTAGATCCTTTTGTCCTCAACGGGCTGGATGATTTGACCGCTGAAACGCTGGTCTTCCAAGGGACGTTTGTTTCAGCCGGAATCTTGGAGGATCTCAATGAACCTCTTCGCGTGATGAATGATCTGCATTTGGGACTCAAAACCAATACGCCAGCGGAAGGTCAAACGGTGTATGAGAGTGGAGCCCGTTTTTCCAATGGAGTAACCTTGGATGGGGGAGGACTTCAAGGCGCAGGTAGAATCAACTTTTTGACGGCTGAAATTCACAGCGACAACCTGGTATTTCTGCCTGACTCGACCATGGGTGAGGCCCAGTTGGTTATCAATCGCAATAGCACGGCATCCAATGTGCCACGCATAGACAACGCTGACGGCTACATTGTCTTTCGTCCCAAAGCAGAACAACTCGAAATGCGGTCTGGTAAGGAGCCTCTAAAGCTATTTGGAGAAGATGTATTTCTTGAGGGCTATTCAACACTTTCGAACATAGGATTGACTGGAAAGGGTGAGATTAACTTTTCCGAAGCGTCGTTGAATTCTAACGACTTTGTCTTTGAAGAACGAGACATTTTTTCTGATTCTGCGGCATTTAAAGTGGCAGGACGGCCAGGAGGGATTGCAGCCTTCCAAACAAATGATGTTCGTTGTCAAGTGGATTTTGAAGAGCGTGTGGGTGACTTCATGCCAAATTCAGGCGAGACCAAAATCGAATTGCCGATCCAGCAGTATATCTGCTATATGGATCGTTTTAGGTGGTTTATGGATAAGGACGAAGTTGATTTAATTTCTGATCGTCAAACGGAAGATCTTCCATTTGACTTTAGTGAGGATCGAGCCATATCCAATTTTGTCTCAGTCCACCCGGAGCAAGATTCCTTGCATTTCTTGAGTATCCGTGCAACGTACCGAATCCAAGACGATTTCTTGCGTTGTCAAGAGGTTTCAGAATTGGCTTTGGCTGATGCACGTATCTATCCTGACAGCCAATTGGTCACCATTCGAAAGGGAGCGAAAATAGATCAGTTGAGGCGCGCTCGCATCGTGGCGAATGATGTGACGCGCCAACATTACATCGATGAAGCCAATCTCAATATCAACGGACGGCTGTCTTTCGACGGTGATGGAGCCTACCGTTATCGAGAAGCCACTGGGGACACGTCTTACATTTTTATGGACGATATCTTCGTTGACGAATCCTTTCAAACAGTTGCTACAGGGAAGGTTATGGCCCGCGATGGATTTGCGTTAAGTCCGGCATTTGGTTTTGCCGGCGCTGTTCGAATGAATTCTTCAAAGCCAGATTTATGGTTTGACGGTGGAGTGAAATTATTGCAGCCTTGTGATCAGTTTATCGCTACGTGGATTCATTTTGAATCCTTTTTGAACCCTCTTGAATTAGCGATTCCACTTGAGGAAAATGCGGTCGATCATGACGGTGACCTCTTATCCTTTGGTCTAATGGCTTCTTCTCGTGCCCCGTTTTCAATGTATTCAGGCTTTCTTGACCCGATTGGAGATGAATCAGACCTGATGCTAATGCCAATGCAAGGCTCCTTACGTTTCAGCGATGGGCACTATATCGTATCATCACTCGAGAAATTTGAGAATCCTTCAGCACGCGGCAACTTAATTGACTTGGATGTCATACGATGCAAATTAACGGGCAACGGAGCCGTGTCTCTTCCATTGGACTTCAACTTGGTAACGCATGATTTTTATGGTGATTTCTACCAAGATGGGTCAGGTAAGCATCACTTAAAGGGAACTTTTTTATTGGACTTCCACTTCAAAGATGACCTCTTTGAACGGATGACAACACAAATACAATCGTGGGTTTCTTCGGAGCCATTGATCTTGAATGAATCCAATTACGAGCATGCCCTTGTTGAGTGGATTGGTGAAGATAAAAGTGCGACGCTTTTAAATGAACTTGCCATGATAGGCCAAATCAAAAATGTTCCGAAAAAGCTGCAAAACAGTTTGGTCTTTAGTGAAATCGATTTGGTTTGGGATGAAGATGACGAGATGTTTGTCTCGAATGGGGATTTGGGACTCGTCACAATGGGGGAAAGCCTTGTTTTTCAGAAGTTGCCCGGTAAAATTGAGTTGATTCGGAGCCGAAGTGGCGATGCCTTTCGGGTTTACTTGCACGGAGATGAACAAAACTGGTACTATCTAGAATACAAGTTGGGAAAACTCAATGTATCTTCTCCTGACTTGACTTTATTGACGATGATTGCTGATATCAAAAAGGACAAAAAGGAGGTTAAGGGAGAGAACGGTTCCCGATATCTATATCAGTACTTGCGCAATACTATTCGACGCGATGACCTCGTAGACGAATACCGTGATTTTGATTGAGCATGAAAAATGAACAATACCCCATTTTATTTGACCCGATCCGTGTGGGGCATTTGACGCTTCCAAATCGGGTCATTATGGGGAGCATGCACACCGGCTTAGAGGAGTCTAAAGGGGGTATGGAAGCTTTGGCAAGGTTTTATGCGGAACGGGCTGCTGGAGGCGCGGCGCTCATTGTCACAGGGGGCATCTCACCGAATAGAGAGGGGATGCTAGGACCGGGAGGTGCACGCATGCAAAGAAAAAAGCATGCCCAAGAGCACCGCGTGATTACGGAAGCGGTGCACGGTAAAGGAGGTCGGATTTGCATGCAAATATTGCACGGTGGTCGATACAGTTACCACCCTTTCAATGTAGCTCCTGCTGCAAAAAAGGCACCGATCAATCGATTCAAACCGCGCAAACTATCCAATAGAGGCGTCCTACGAACCATACGTGCATTTGTGCGTTCTGCAAAACTGGCTCAATCTGCCGGTTATGATGGAGTGGAAGTGATGGGTTCAGAAGGGTACTTGATTAATCAATTTTTAGTTGAAGCCACTAATAATCGTAGCGATCATTGGGGGGGTAGCTACAAAAACCGTATGCGATTTCCTACCGAAATCGTGCGTCAAATCCGCGAGGCTTGCGGACCTGATTTTGTCATCATGTACCGCTTGAGTATGTTGGACTTGGTGCCCAATGGAAGTTCTTGGGAAGAAGTGATCCAATTGGCGAAGGCCATTGAAATGGCAGGGGCAAATGTGATCAACACCGGCATTGGTTGGCATGAGGCGCGGATTCCTACCATCGCAACTTTGGTGCCTAGAGGTCATTTTTCTTTCGTCACAGAAAAGTTAAAAGGGTCTGTGAATGTGCCTCTTGTTGCAACGAATCGATTCAACAACCCGGAAACCTGTGAGGAGGCCCTGCGAGAAGGTGCTGCTGATTTGATCTCCATGGCACGACCATTTTTAGCAGATCCTGAAATCGTAAACAAATCTGAGACCAATCGGTCTGATGAGATTAACACATGTATCGGTTGTAATCAGGCATGTTTGGATCACATTTTTAAACGTAAGGTTGCCACGTGTCTTGTGAATCCTCGGGCGAGTCATGAAGGGACATGGCCATTACTAGCGCGCGCCTTGAACCCGCGAAGGGTGGCTGTAGTCGGGTCGGGTCCTGCTGGGCTCAGTGCCGCCATGGAAGCTGCTCGTTTGGGGCATCACGTGGAACTCTTTGAAGAGTCCGCAATGATCGGAGGGCAATTCAATTTGGCCAAAACGATCCCAGGAAAGGAAGAGTTTCATGAAACACTTCGCTATTTCCAGAGAATGCTTTCGAAGCTGCAGGTAAAAGTTCACCTAAATCGTCATGTATCTGCTGACGACTTGTCTTCTCAATTTGATTCAGTCATCTTAGCGACCGGTATTCGTCCGCGTTCTTGGAATATTCCTGGTTTAAAAGGGCAGGGCATTAGCGTAGGATATACGGCAGTGCTCAAAAATGAAATTACCGTTGGTACTCGGGTGGCGATCATTGGTGCGGGTGGTATTGGGTTTGATGTCGCCGACTACCTCACCCACGACGGAGACGCAAGTTTTTCTAACGCTTGGGGCATTGATCAAGACCTCTCGTCAAGAGGGGGGTTGGTCAAGCCGGGGTCACGGACATCCAAGCGGGAGGTACACCTCTTTCAACGATCGAGCGGTAAAGTGGGTGGTCGTCTAGGAAAAACAACGGGATGGATTCATCGCAAAACCTTAAAGGATAGAGGTGTTCAAACCCATTCAAACGTGGAGTACCAAAAATGGGACGATGGCTGGCTGTATTTTACTGAGGACGATATTCCACAAAAAATCAAGATCGATCATGTTGTTGTTTGCGTCGGTCAGGAGGAACGAAACGAATTGGTTGAAGCGATTCGAGAAACGGGAATGGACGTTCATACTGTTGGAGGCGCGCTCAATTCTAGAGGGCTTGATGCTCAGCGTGCGATCCGAGAAGGGCTAGAAGCTGCGTATGACCTGTCTCCTTGGAAAGTCAATCAGGAGAGCTAATCTGATCACGATGCCATGATTGAAGCGCTTCAATTGAAGCCTTAGCGACTTGGTTCATTGATTTGACATTGCCTGCATGGTCTTTTGGATAAATGGGGTCTCCAAAACGCACATGGATGGGATTGGCTTTCACCCAAATTGATTTGCTAGCAAGCGCTGTTCTCGTGCCGTGTATGTGCATCGGTACAATGGGGACATTGGCCTGAAGAGCAAGATGGAAAGCTCCTTTTTTAAATGGCTTGATTGCGCCATCTATGGAACGTGTTCCCTCGGGAAAGACCAACACAGAGATGCCCAAATCAAGTGTTTTTCGCAGTTGAAAAACGGCCTTTTGTGCGGCTTCCTTGTCACTTCGATTGATGAAAACAGTTCCAACTCGTTCATTTAGCAATCCTAGAATAGGCACTTTCCGAATGGAATCTTTTGCTAGAAAGACGATGGGGTGCGGAATCGCATAAGACGCCGCGTTGATGTCCAATTGACTCACGTGATTCGACACGAAAATGGCTCGAGAAGGAAGCTCGCTGGGAATACTGATCTTAGAGTGATGGGTGATGGACATCCGGCTATTTCCCGTAAACACCATAATATACTTGCTCCATAGGTTGCTTCCAATCCCTTTGAGCACCCACGGTATGGCCTTCTTCGAAATCAAAGCCACGGCCAAGGCAAAGGAACAACAAAAAATGGACCAAAGGAGCACAACTACAGTCAGGACAAGCGAATACAGCCTACTCATGTCATGCGTTTCTCAATGCCTGATAAGCCTCCTCTTGTGTTAATTCTTGGATCTTACCGGGCTCAATGTCCATTGCATCGAGATCTAAAGCGCCAAAGCCCTTACGAATCAATCGAAGCGTTGGAAAGCCTGCATGGGCTGTCATTTTTCTAACCTGTCGATTCTTCCCCTCTGTCAGGCATACTTCAATCCAAGCAGTAGGGATGCTCAAACGTTGCCGAATAGGAGGGTTCCTATCAGGGAGTTCGAGTCCTTCAAGAACTCTTGCGGATGCAGGGCGTGTAGTAAAGTCACTTTTCCGAATCGAGATTTCCATGGGGCGCTCAAAAGCGCGCAGGTCAGTTTCTTTCGGGTCGCCTTCTACCTGCACCCAATAGCGACGTTCATGTTCGCCTTCCGGGTCCAGCATATCAGACTTGAAGCGATTGTCGTTGGTCAACAGGAGCAGGCCCTCTGAATCGCGATCCAAACGACCAATCGGGTAGACGTCTTTGGGAAG
>CAWVYB010000006.1:0-29306 GCA_963934215.1 uncultured Flavobacteriales bacterium
ATCCTGGACCCTTTATGGACTGTGATGGAAACTGCAACGGTGATTACGAAGGGGACGGCATTGAGGAATGTGCGGAAATCTCCGGGTGTGCCTCAGAGTCGGCAACCAATTATGACCCGGTAGCAACAAATGATAACGGATCCTGTGTTTGGGGTGATGAGACCTTCTTGGGGCTATCCTACGAACTTATTGGAGAAAACACCATTGAAACAGACGCGACGTATCGCCTCTATGCGAACTTCAATCCAGAAGCTTCTGTGGACATGACGTCACTGTTTGGAAACAGTGAAAGTCCATGGCTAACAATGAGCACCGGCGACTTCTACCAGCATCCATTGGGCGCTGACTTTGGAGGAAACATCAATCCTGGATTCTTCGGGTTCTTCCCGGAATTGGAATTTGATTCGTGGTTAACGATTGGAGCTGGGCCTGGTGATTACAATGCTATGGCGCAAGAAAACATGTATCTCCACTTGGACGATTTCAATGCAGGAGATGACCTCATAATTGATTCTGAAGCAGGTGCTCAAATCTTCTTGAATGACGGCGCATCGGATACGCAGGGCGTTCCCGATGAGAATGGCAAGTTACTCTTGGGGCAGTTCACTACTAGCGGTGTGATTTTCTTGCGGTATAACATCCGATTCCAGGATGCTACTGGGACCACCCATGAATTTACAGATCTCGAACTCACCTTCCCACCGATTGCAGGAGGTTGCACGGATTCAATGGCTTCGAATTATGATGAGACGGCCAACTTTGAAGACTTGACGTGTATCTATGATGGTTGTACCGATCCCGATGCAGATAACTTCAACCCAGCGTCCAACTTGAATGATGGTAGCTGTTTGTATACGGGTTGCGATGACCCAGAAGCGGACAACTACGATGCCCAGGCCAACACGGGTGATCAGGAGGCATTGTGTGAGTACTTCGGTTGCATGGATGCCACTGCGGATAACTACGATGCTGGTGCCAACGTTGAAGATGGTAGCTGTTTGTACACAGGGTGTATGGATACAGTAGCGGACAACTACGATGCCCAAGCCAACACCGGCGATCAAGAAGCGTTGTGCGAGTATCTCGGTTGCACCGATTCAATTGCGGACAACTACGATGCCCAGGCCAACGTGGAAGACGACAGTTGCTTGTACACGGGTTGTATGGATGCGGAAGCAGACAACTACAACACTCAAGCCAACACGGGTGATCAGGGTGCCATTTGTTTGTACACGGGTTGCATGGATGCAGCAGCAGATAACTATAATGCGCAAGCGAACACAGGCGATCAAGATGCCATTTGTTTGTACACGGGCTGTTTGGATGCCTTGGCTTCTAACTATGATGCCCAAGCCAATACGGGTGATCAAGAAGTTTTGTGTGAATACAACGGGTGTACCAATCCAATTGCGGACAACTTCAATGTGGGTGCCAACGTGGATGATGGATCATGTATCGTAGCAGGTTGTATGTACGATGCAGCATTGAACTACAATCCTGATGCGACGTATGATAATATGACGTGCGAATTTGAAGTCCAAGGTTGTACGGACCCAGCGGCCTCGAATTACAATGAAACTGCGGTCGTTGAAAATGATTCTTGCTTGTACGCTGGATGTACGAACGCCGGAGCGGATAACTACAATTCAGATGCGTCCATCGACGATGGAAGCTGTATCTATTCAGGATGTACGGATCCATTGGCTTGCAACTTCAATGCTGCAGCAACCAATGAAGATGGATCTTGCTTGATTGTTGGATGTATTGATCCGGACGGATTGAACTACGATGAGAACGCGAACTTCCCAGGAGGCTGTGATTATCCGGATGCCTGCCCAGGAGACATCAATAGCGATGGATTCGTTGATGTCAGTGACTTGCTCACCTTCTTCCAATACTATGGAACAGCGTGTCCAGAATGAAGATAGAATAAGCCGATTGGACCAACCTTCCAATTTCACTTAAAACCGAAAGGGCTGCCCAACCAAGGCGGCCCTTTCTTTTTGAAAGAGAATATGTCTAGGAGCTTACTTTTGCGCATGCTCCGACTGATCTCACTTTGCTTTTGGCTGGTTTTGTTTTCCCTTCATTTCAATGGAGTAAAAGCCCAGTTTGTTCCTCAGACTCCTTACAATACCTCGGTGTCTTCCCCGGAATGGGTAAAGATGATGTACAGCGATTCTGAAGATCGAGCAGCGGTTCGGAGTGCCTATGAGGACTATTACAAAGTTCGCCCCTTGGTGAAAAATAAGGACACACAGTTCTACAAGCGTTGGATGCGCAATGGGGATGTTCCTGCGCCATCGATGTCTACGCGTTATCAGAATCAACATGCTGAGGCAGGCAACCGCATGACGGGTGTTTGGGAAGAAATGGGTCCATGGAGCTACGATCCTGAAGTGGCCATGGAGTTTCAAGTCCAAAGCCCGGGAGCGTGCCATGTCTATACCGTTGAGCAATCGCCCTCCGTTCACACGACAGTGTGGGCGGGTACGGCCACAGCGGGAGCTTGGAAATCAGAAGACCACGGAGAGCATTGGGAACTCATGACACGAGATCTTCCTTTGACGAGTGTTTACAGTATAGCGATTCATCCTAACGATGCAGCTCATGTCTTGGTGGGCTCCGGTTCCGGTCAGCTATGGCGCACGGTCGACGGCGGCGTGAATTGGAGTCTCTGCGGAGATGCTTCCTATCAATCGGTGAACCGCTGGTACCGCGATGTCATCTGGTCACCGGCTGATGCAGAGGGCGCGTACCAGGCATTTGCAGCCACCGATCAAGGTTTATGGACTTTGTCAGCATCTGGAGAAACGATGACGAGCATCGCTTCAGGTGAGTTCATGGAGCTGGCCTTTCATCCTGCGGCTGATTCTATTTGCTACGCTATACAACGCTTAGGAGATAGCACGGTGTTCAAACGTTCTGTTGATGGCGGAGCATCCTATTCAACAGGAGCCGCAGGTTGGCCTTCGGTCGGAGCGGACGATGGTCAGAGTCGATGTGAAATGGCTGTGACCGCCGCAGATCCCGACCGCGTCGTGGTGTTGGCTTCGGGCTCAACCATAGACGGTGGCGGATTGTATGGACATTACGTGAGCTACGATGCGGGATTGACCTTTGAGTTTACGTGCTGTGGTGAGGGGCCAGGAGGGCCTTGGGAAGCAGAGACGAACCCCAATATTCTGGGTTGGAGCGAAGATGGCACGGGAGACGGAGGGCAGTATTACTATGACTTGGCACTGGACGTGAGTCCAACGGATGCTGATCGTCAATTCGCTGCGGGAATTTGTGTTTGGCGCACACTGGATGGCGGGCAAGATTGGACACTCAACGGCCACTGGGTGACGTGGGCCGGTGAATTCACAGCCGATCGATACACCCACGCTGATGTGCACGATGTCAAGTTCTTTACCCGCCTTGATGGTACGGTGGACTTGTGGGTCGCTAGTGATGGAGGATTGCATTATTCAGCCGATCAAGGGGACCATTTCGAGCCGCGCATGTATGGCATTCAAGGAACCGATTTTTGGGGCTGGCAAGCAGGCTGGCATGGACCTGATGTGATGGTCGGTGGAACATACCACAATGGCACCTTGATCCGCAATGGAGACCTTTATCACTACGGGGCGGACAATGATTCAACGGGTGGCTGGTTGGCCGAGTTGGCAGGAGACAATTTCAGGGGTTTCATCAATCCCGGCGATCCGACCATTGGGTATCACGATGGCGGTGCATTTCGCTTCACAGAAGATCGTTTTGATCGCATAGATGGCTTGCCCTTTGATGGATCCAAGCGCCCCAATACGGGCTATTGGTTTGGAGAAGTGGGCAATATGGAGTGGGATCCGCGCTGCTTTGAATGCCTGTATTCACCTGTAGGTAGTGAGTTGTGGTATTCTGAAGATGGTGGAATCTCCTTCACTTTAGTCCATGATTTTGGAGGACAGAAAATCATCTCCGTGAAGGTGAGTCCTCGGGATTCCCAGCGCATCTATGTATCGCACCAACAGTCGGGTTCTATTTGGAGAATTCACCGGTCTATGGATGGCGGACAGACCTGGTCACTGGCATCGATTTCGTCCATCGAAAGTGGAGGAACGAACAACAACAAGCCCATTTATCTCGAAGTGGACGGAACCAATCCAGACCGCGTTTGGGGCATTCTGACGGGCACCCAAAATGGATACAAAGTGTTCGAAAGCATGGACGCAGGTGAAACGTGGCAAAATTTGACCACGCCCACCATCGCAGGTGAACGAGTCATCAGTATTGCGCACCAACGTGGAAGTCAAGGAGGGCTTTATGTCGGCACTACCCGAGCGGTGTACTATCGGGATGACGCGATGGAAGATTGGATCCTATACAACACGGGCTTGCCTGCGATCAATGTATCCACTTTTTTGCAGCCGGACTACTGTGGAGGACACATTCGGACAGCCGGGACTCGCGGAGTGCATCAAGCTGAATTTTATGCTCCTTCGGAAGTGCTTGTAGGATTCATGGCCAGCACCACTTCAGTCAACTTAGCATCCCCATGTGATGCCGCTCCCATTCGTTTCATGGATGTGTCGGTGGCCCGATGTGCAGGTGCAACCTATGAATGGGTATTCCCCGGTGGTTCGCCTTCCGTGGCGTCTGGTGAAGAAGTTTGGGTTTCATACGATGAGGTGGGGGCGTTCGACGTTACGCTGACGGTGACAGACTCATTAGGCGCGTCGGACACATGGACTTGGGAGAACATGATTGATGTGGTGAATGTGCCTGTATTGCCTGCTGGCGGGTTTGCCGAGAATTTCGATGGCGAACAGTTTCCTCCTGCCAATTGGCGCATGGAAACACCCGGTCATGCGTGGGAACACGCCTGGGATCTCATGGATGAAACCAATGGGGTGGCGCAATTCCCCAATTACTGGGTGGGAACAGATGGAGCGATGGATCAGTTGATCACGCCTGCCTTTGATCCAACAGGAATGACTGGGATGTCATTTGATGTCGCACACCGGATGTACGCCGAGTACATCGATGGATTGGAGGTTTGGGGAAAACTTGGAGGGGAGAGTGAATGGACGGTCTTGTGGTCAGCTTATGGCGTAGACTTGTCTGTTCCAGATTGCTACACGTGGTTTTGGTATGATACCAATGGGGAGGTCGTGTGGGCTACTCATGAGGTAGCATTTCCAGCATCATGGCAGGAAGGAGTGACGTGTTTGGAATTGGCGTTTGTCAATGTTGGGGGGTATGGCAATCACACGTGGATCGATCAGGTTAGCGTTGGAAATCCTGTTGGCATCAGTGAGCATGAGCGAGCACAGTGGCGGCTTTTCCCGAATCCCAATGAGGGTCCCTTTACCACAATGGTTCCTGTGGAATTTGTAGGCTCCGTCTATGCACTGACCGATCAAGTCGGTCGCGTGGTACAGAAGGGAACGATTAAAGCAATCACAGAAGCATGGCTCTTGCCGGCATCGCCGGGGTGGTATGTCTTGGAGATTCAAGGACTCGCTCCCAAAAAGATTATCATCCATTGAGCACATTTCAAGAGCCTTCCCAACAGCGTGAGGTGGGTAGCTGGATCTTAGAATCCGGGCAGATCATTTTAGACACACGTTCCCCGGCTGAATTCAGCAAAGGCCACATCCCTGGAGCCCATGTTTTCCCCTTGTTTGATGACCAGGAGCGTGCGGTCATCGGAACATTGTACAAGCAGCAGGGTCAGGATAGCGCAGTGGAACGTGGCTTGGAATTGGTCGGTCCAAAAATGGCGGATTTTGTCCGTCGTTCTCGGCAGTTGTATCAAGACCAGGTGAATCCCAAGCCGCTGCTCATTCATTGCTGGCGAGGAGGCATGCGCTCCGGCTCCGTGGCTTGGTTGTTGGAAACGGCCGGTATTCCGGTCATCAAGCTTCAAGGTGGATACAAAGCTTACCGGCAATGGGCGCGTACTGAATTGGCCAGTCTTTCCACTATTCGAATATTGGGAGGCATGACGGGGGTGGGTAAAACACCCATCTTGCATGCGATGTCCGCAACAGGTGCCCAAGTTTTGGATTTGGAAGGCCTCGCAGACCATCTAGGATCCGCTTTTGGGAATCTCGACCGCCACGAACAGCCTTCTTCAGAGCAATTCTCCAACGATTGCCATGGCGTGATCGCTTCCATGAATCGCGACCTCCCCATTTGGGTCGAAGACGAAAGCCGTGTGATTGGAACCGTTCATGTTCCGGAGGAGTTGTTTCAGGCCATGAGCAAGGCACCCATTTGGGAGGTAACGCGCACAGATGACGAGCGCATAGATGAGCTGTGCCGAATCTATGGAAATGCAGAGCAAAGCTCCTTGCGTGCAGCCTTCATGCGCATCCAAGAAAAATTAGGGGGTGCACGTTGTCAGGAGGCCATTGCGGCTTTGGATGCCGGGAATCTTCCGCATGCAGCGGCCATTGGCTTGAGTTACTACGATAAGCTTTACCAGCACACCATTCGACGGTATGCCCGCCCCGATCATCATCAGATGTCTGGAAAAGGAAAGACCTTTGATCAAATAGCATTCGCCCTTCATTCACTGCCCAATCAATCCTAATCCCAATGGAAACCATTCGATTGACTCAATTTTCACACGGTGCGGGATGCGGTTGCAAACTGTCGCCGGCCGTTTTGCACGAAATTCTATCTGGAGTGGACCGCTCGGAAGTTTTCCCGACGCTGCTCATTGGTAATGATACCAAAGATGATGCCGCTGTAATGGATTTAGGAGACGGCACGGGGATCATATCCACGACTGATTTCTTCATGCCCATTGTGGATGACCCGAGGACCTTTGGTCGCATTGCCGCGGCCAATGCCATCAGCGATATCTATGCGATGGGAGGAACACCTTTGATGGCCATTGCTATTCTTGGATGGCCGTTGGGCAAGATTCCTGAATCCGCAGCGAGTGCTGTACTGGACGGAGGACGCAGTATTTGTTCAGAAGCAGGGATTCCACTGGCGGGCGGGCACAGCATCGACAGCCCTGAGCCCATTTTTGGTTTGGCTGTTACGGGGCGTGTTTCTCTCGATCGATTGAAAGCCAACGATACTGCTCAATCGGGCGATCTTCTTTACCTCACCAAGCCCATCGGTGTGGGCATGATCACAACGGCTCAGAAAAAGGGGGTGGTGGAAGATCAGGATCTTCAGTTGGCAGTGGAGTCCATGCAAGCCCTCAACCGTATTGGAGAGCGCCTTTCGGCTATTCCTGGTGTCAACGCGATGACAGATGTCACAGGCTTTGGTTTACTGGGACACCTGGTGGAGGTGTGTGAAGGTGCTCAACTCCAAGCTGCATTGCAGACCGATGCGCTCGCCTTCATTGGAGGAGACCGACTAAAGCAGTACCATGAACTCGGCTGTGTACCGGGAGGAAGTCATCGGAATTGGGCCAGCTACGGCAGTCAGATTGCGCCGATTGAAGGTTTTCTGCGCGACGTTTTATGCGATCCCCAGACGAGCGGTGGGTTGCTCGTTTCCGTGTCTCCTGAGGCTGCGCCTGCTGTGGAGTCGGCGTTGCGTGATGCCGGTTTGCCTCATCATGCCATTGGCCGCATGCAGCCAAAGCCAGGAAGCGGACCGTGCATTTTGGTAAATGCGTGAATGAAAAAAGCCGCTACCCTAAAAGGGCAGCGGCTTCAACTTCAAAGCGAAGTAGGTTCTGAGATAATCAGTCTTTGCTAACAGCCAAAGAATAGATTACCAAACCAAATCCAATCTTGTTGATGGCGTCACCGATGTTATATACGACATCCATGTTCAAGCCAATAACGTCTACAAAATCGTACCATCCTGTGGTTCCAATCATGTAGCCCAATGGATAGATACCCCATCCAATCAAGACAAACTTGCACAGGATTCCGTGTGCTTTTTGTACCGATGGAGACGACTTGTCAGCGAGTTTCTTCGCTTCACCTGCCATGATCAAGTATACAATGTAGAAGTAAGCGAGACCAGAAACCAATCCCCAAAGTGCAGGAGATGAGCCTGTAGTGTATACTGCTTCACCAAAGTAGCCTGTAACCAACATCACAACAGAAGCTCCGATGAGTTTCCATAGCAACGACGTTTGCGCTCCTGCAGCTTTCAGAATCAAATAGAACTCTACACACATCAACGGAACAGTCAGTGTCCAATCAACATAGCGGAAGAATGTCGGAGAATCTCCTACTTCGGCCCAATAGTCACGCATGTAGTAATAATGCACAGCAGCAATGAATGTAATCAATCCACTGATTAGCAACGACGTCTTCCACTTACCTTCTACAAGGCTCATTGAGAAGAAGAAAAAGACAGAGGCGGCCATCATGGCCATGGTGCCTACGAAAAAGGTAAATCCGACGTAGTCGTCGACGGGCATTGCTTTGATCGAAGCGAGTAAGTAATTCAACATCTGTTTGAAAAATTTTTGTTAAAGTGTCTAAATAACACGGCAATAATACAATGACACTTTAGAAAAGTTCTAGACGTTGGCCTTTTTTTTTTTAAGACACGGGCAATTGATAAGTTCAATTGGCTTTAAAAAACCAGCCTTTTCTGCATTTCGGAGTGCGTCTTAATCATTGACGTCGGCCTCAATAGAGGCCAAAAGGCGAAAAAGAGGCAGCGTTGGTAAGCCCATTACGGTGTAATACGATCCATGGATTCTTTCTACACCCGCAAACCCCATGAGGTCCTGCACACCGTAACTCCCTGCTTTATCAAAGGGCTTATAGGCTGCGATGTAGTGGTCAATAAGCGCATCGGATAATTCGACAAACGTGACTTCACAGGTGTCAACCTCCAAACGGATGCCCTGGGTCAACGTCGTTACGGCGATGCCGGACGCAACGGTGTGTGTTTTGCCACTGAGTGCCCGAAGCATCTCTTTTGCTTCTGAGACGTTTTGGGGTTTCTCGAAAATACGGTTTCCCAAAAGAACCACAGTATCTCCAGTGATGAGTACGTCGTTTTCTTTCAGTTCTGGCAGATAGGCTTCTGCCTTTTTTCGGGTGACGTATGCAGCCACATCGGGACCTTGAATGTGCTCAGGATAGGATTCGTCCACTTCGCGACTGACAATCACAGGTTCCAACTCAAGGCCTTTGACCAATTCCTGCCGGCGAGGGGACTGACTCGCAAGAATGATGCGTTTTCCGTGGAGATTCTTTAGTAGCATGGTGCAAAAATACCGGCTATGAAGCCAAGACTTCCCGGTAAGGCCATACTAACTTCGCATCTTCAATAGATTTTCCATGCAGCACCAGCGCATTCTGATTCTCGACTTTGGCTCTCAGTACACCCAGCTTATTGCGCGACGAGTGCGTGAGCTCAATGTTTTTTCGGAGATTATCCCGTGGCATGCTTTTGACGGGTTAGCGCCTGACATCAGTGGCGTGATCCTCAGTGGGTCGCCTTTTAGCGTGAGGGATGAAAAAGCCCCCCGACCTGATTTGTCCAGTTTGCTTGGAAAAGTTCCGGTTCTCGGTGTCTGTTATGGCGCACAATACTTGGCGCAGACACATGGAGGTGTGGTCGAGGCGTCTGATTCACGCGAATATGGCCGGGCCAATTTGATGTCCCTCAATGTCGAGAATGCGTTGCTGCAGGGAATGAGTCCGGAGTCTCAAGTGTGGATGAGTCATGGGGATACCATCTTGTCCATTGGAGATCACTTCGAAACCATCTGCAGTACGCATGATGTGGAGTTTGCCGGATTTAGTGATATCAATCGTTCGGTATGGGGCATTCAATTCCACCCGGAGGTTTGGCACAGTAAGGAAGGTTCAATCTTGCTCGGAAATTTTATTCAAGGGATCTGCGGATGCAAAGGGGACTGGTCTCCAGCCAGCTTTGCGGACGAAACGATTCGTGGTTTGCGCGAAAAAATAGGATCAGATAAGGTGATTTTGGGGCTGAGCGGTGGCGTGGATTCGACCGTTGCCGCTGAGTTGCTTCATCGGGCCATCGGTGATCAGCTGCATTGCATCTTCGTCGATAATGGCCTACTTCGCAAAAATGAATTTGAACAAGTGCTTCGGGATTACGAGCACATGGGGTTGAATGTAAAAGGAGTCCAGGCGGGAGATCGCTTTCTTAATGCACTCAAAGGAGAGTCGGATCCCGAAACGAAACGCAAGGCCATCGGTCGCGTCTTCGTGGAGGTATTTGATGATGCTTCGAAGGAAGTGGAGGGTGCAGCGTGGTTGGGGCAAGGGACCATTTATCCAGATGTTATTGAAAGCGTGAGCGCGACGGGAGGACCATCGGCAACCATTAAAAGTCACCACAATGTTGGGGGTCTTCCCGATTATATGAAGCTTCAAGTGGTCGAACCACTCCGTCAAATATTCAAAGACGAGGTGCGTAGAGTTGGAAAAGAATTGGGCATCAAGCCAGAGATTTTAGGCCGCCACCCGTTCCCAGGACCGGGATTGGCGATTCGTATTCTCGGAGATATTACTGAAGAGAAAGTCCGCATTTTGCAAGAAGTGGATCACATTTGGATCCAGGGCATGCGGGATGCGGGTCTCTATGATGAGGTCTGGCAGGCGGGAGCCATTTTGCTGCCTGTTCAAAGTGTGGGGGTTATGGGCGATGAACGAACATATGAGCAAGCCGTAGCATTGAGGGCTGTTTCCTCGACCGATGGCATGACGGCAGACTGGTGCCACCTACCGTATGATTTCCTCGCGAAAATTTCCAATGACATTATCAACAAGGTTCGGGGTGTCAACCGCGTTGTGTATGATATCAGTTCGAAACCACCCGCAACCATCGAATGGGAATGAGATGATTTGCATTCCTGCTAAAATTCCACGAGAATTGTGTGCGTTAGATGACGAATTGAAAGCCATTTACCACAGTGACGCCACCAGATGCATCTGGACTTTTCAGTCGCGGATGGAGCGCAATCGATTCGTTGAAGAAACGCAAGGAATGAACAAAGCAGAGCGAACAGGTCCTTTTCAACTTCACTACCATGCTGCCCGCGGCATGCAAGCCCATTCGGAATGAGATCAAACACCCACGTGAGTCGTTTTGAAGGAATCAAGCCAAGGCTCTTAGAACAGTTAAATGGTCTGGTCCGTTGCCATGCTATTTTCCTCTTGGTTCTCGGGACTGTGAGTTGTGTTTCGGTTGTCGGTGCTCAAGAAACCTATACTGTTTTGCCAGGAGACACCTTTTCTCGCATTGCGCGCGCTCAAGGATTTTCATTGACGGCATTGCTTGAAGCGAATCCGGATCAAGGAGAATCGTTGCAGCCGGGCGATCAACTGCGGATTCCGGAGCTCATTGAATTCCCGGATTTGTCAGAGTCCACGGCATGGGAGTCCATCGATTCGTTGTTCAATCACGAAGTGCTAGCTGGAGACACGTGGTACGGATTAGCGAAGCGTTATGATGTCCGTTTGGATGCATTGCGCAAAGCAAACCCCAGCAGAGATGAATCCTTGCAACTAGGAACCTTGATCCGTATTCCCGGCCATCCGGCTGCAGACCCTGCTGTCCGATGGGAGCAACAACGTTCAACGCTTTTGGAAAGAGCCCAGAGCGACAGCACGCGACAGGCAACGCGTCTAGGAACGCAAGAGGGTGATGGATCGTTGGAGACCCGTTCTTTCCTGGGTGTCGACCAGCTGCTAGATCGATTCGATGGGAGGTCTCAAAAGCAGACGAGGATGCCGGCAACCATTGAATCTGACACACTCCATCTCTTGGCCATGTTGCCGTATTTGTTGCCGGTGGATACGATTTTAGGGGGTGATTATGATGCGAAAACAAAGCGTCTGAGGGAAATCGCCATGGAATTTACGCACGGCATGCAATGGGGTGCCCACATGCTGAAAGATTCGGGGTTTCACGTCCAGTTGCGTCTGGTTGATACCGAGGCGGATTCGCTGGGCGTTGTCGGGTGGAGTGCTGCTGATTTGAGCTGGGCGGATGCTGTATTTGGTCCGTTGCGCCGAAGTGCCTTGGATTCGGTTGCCGCGCTGCTCGCTCCGATGGGAACGCCTCAATGGATTTTAACAGATTCTCCGCAGCAGTGGAAGCGTTACCCGAATTCGTTGCTCATCGATGCGCACCGCGAAGTAGGAATGCGACAGTTGGGCCAGTTGGTTGCTCAAAACCATGTAGGTGACACCGTGATTGTATTGGAGACCAAAGGAAAGGATGCTGCTTTGGAGCAGGCTTTTTTGACAGGATTCCAAGAGGAACGGGGGACTTCGGATGGACTGATTGTATGGCCAGCAACTTCTCGATTTGCAGAGGGCTTAACGGCACTAATGGACACGTCAAAACTGAACATTGTCGCGATTCCTGCGGGAGCTTCAGCACAATCCATGATGGCTTATGTGCAAACAGAATTGCAGTTGGCAGATTCTTTTCCGGTAAGGTTGTATGCCAATCCGCAGTCTCTGTCCTATGAATTTATGGAATGGGATTTTGTCGACCGCGTGCAGTGGACGTTGCCTTCTGATGATTGGATGCAATGGGAGGACTCCTTGATGCAAGTCAAGGTCAGATGGTTCAAGGATCAATACGCTACAGAGCCGTCAGATTACGCCATTCGTGGATGTGATGCCGTCCTCGAAACCGCGCGCTGGATGCGTTTGCCCGCGGCGGCCAATCCCAACACCGTGCGCACCCGATTTGATTGGAAGGAAGAACCTGTGTCTGGAAAATTGCGCAATGAAGCGTGGAAATTCATTGAGTTTTCCAGTGGCGAATGGTATGAGATTGATCTTAATGAACCTGTAAAACGATTGTTTCGATGACGCGATTGGATGTTTTAGACCAGTTCAAGTCCTTGCAAGATGCCATCTATGATGGGCTGTGTGCCAGTGATCCGATCATGGTGTGGCAAGAAGATCAATGGGATAGGCCAGGCGGAGGTGGGGGAAGGTCTAGAGCGGGAGTGTCAGGATCTATCTGGGAAAAGGGAGGGGTGAACTTTAGCGATGTCCACGGTGTGCTCAATGATGCCTTGCGGCGTCAGTTGAAAACGGATGCCAGTACGTTTCAGGCAACAGGGGTGTCTTTGGTCTTGCATCCAAAAAGCCCTCATGTTCCGATAGTGCACATGAATGTGAGGCATTTTAAATTGGACAATGGCAAGGAATGGTTTGGCGGTGGGATTGACTTAACTCCGCATTATGTTGAGGAAGAAGAGGCCGTTTTGTTTCATCGTGCATTGAAGGCCATCTGCGATCAATTTGATACTGGATGGTATGCTGATTTTAAGGCGTTGGCCGACGACTATTTTTATTTGCCGCACCGCGAAGAAACCCGTGGAATTGGCGGAATCTTTTTCGACGAGTTGGGGGCGTTGCCAGGATCTGATTTGGATCAAGCATTTGCCTTTGTTCAAGCCTTAGGAGAGAGTTTTTTACCCACTTACTTGCCTTTGGTAGCGAGAAAGAAAGACAAAACGGTTGAGCCCATGCACCTTGATTGGCAGCGTATGCGAAGAGGGCGGTATGTTGAATTCAACTTGGTTCACGATCGAGGCACCCGTTTTGGTCTGGTTTCAAACGGTCGAACTGAGAGCATTTTGATGAGCATGCCTCCTCAGGCGAATTGGGCCTACAATTACGAGGTCATTGCGGGCTCCAAGGAGGCGCAGACCCAAGGCCAATTGAAGAAAGGGAAGGACTGGTTGGGAGGCGCTTAAATCCGGTTGTCAATCACATTGACTCCTGGAAATTGAGCGGCGTCAAACTTGAATAAACCGGTCTCAATAGCGGCGTTCGGCTGGAACGTATCCACGTCATAGGTGACATCCGTCCCCTCTCTCCCTTTCACAACAGCACGAACGAGGCGCAAATTCGCTTCATCGATGTACAGTTGAATTGTGTGAAATGGTTTTTCTTTTTCACCGGAAGGATACAGATTGATGTGTGTCACCGGTTTTCCGTTGATTTTCAAATCGCCTTTCCACTCATTTTTAAAATCATCTTCCCAAATGGTGAATAGCTTCGAGGGGTCCATTCCCTCTTCCGCCATCATTTCAGCATCTTCAACATAGCAATCGTTGACCGCTACTTCGTAGGTCCAAATGGTAACGCCATCAGAGTAAATGCGGTAGTCTCCCAAGTCCAAATGAAATTGATTGCCATTGATCTGAATGGATCCTTTTTGGACCGATTCGAAGTCTGATGCACGATCGATTAATTTGGAGGTGTAGGTTGCTTGAATTGAACCGTATCCTTCTGCTTCAGCGCTCAACCGGCTGAGCAGGTCGTCCGCATTTTGAGCGTAGCTCAAACAGGTGAATGCCCAAATAAACGTAGCGACCATGGAGGTCTGAAAAAAAGAGGTCAATTTCATTGTGCGAAGATGCTTCATGTGTTTCCCTTCTGCAACATCTGTTCCAAACTTGCTTCATCGGGAATGAGAACTTTGCGCGCCTTCGATCCTTCGAATGGTCCGATGATGCCAGCAGTTTCCAGTTGGTCGATAATCCGACCTGCTCGGTTATAGCCCAGCTTTAATTTTCGTTGCAGCAAGGACGTAGAGCCCTGTTGATGAAGAACGATCATTCGCGCGGCATCTTCAAACATCACATCGCGTTCGTCATCGGCCAAATGACCCGACTCGGAGGCTCCTCCTTCAGGAGTATACTCGGGAAGTAAAAACGCTTCTGGATAGCCTTGTTGGCTTCCAACGAATTCACAAATGGCCTCGACTTCAGGGGTGTCTACAAATCCACATTGAATTCGAATGAGGTCGTTGCCGGTGCTCATGAGCATATCGCCACGTCCAATCAATTGGTCTGCCCCTCCGGCATCGAGAATGGTCCGAGAATCGATTTTGGAGGTCACACGGAAGGCAATTCGTGCAGGGAAGTTTGCTTTGATTGTTCCGGTAATGATATTGACTGAAGGACGTTGGGTTGCGATGATCAAGTGGATTCCAATCGCACGCGCCAATTGAGCCAAACGTGCAATCGGTGTTTCCACTTCTTTGCCCGCGGTCATAATCAAATCAGCAAACTCATCGACCACCAAAACGATGTAGGGCAGGTATTTGTGCCCTTCTTCGGGATTGAGTTTTCGACGAATAAACTTGGCGTTGTACTCGGCCAGATTTCTGCATTGAGCGTCCTTAAGGAGGTCATAGCGTTGATCCATCTCGACACACAACGAGTTCAACGTAGCGACAACCTTGGAAGTGTCCGTGATGATTGCCTCCTCGCTGTCTGGCAGCTTAGCCAAATAATGACGCTCGATATGATTGAACAAGGTCAATTCCACCTTTTTAGGATCCACCAAAACAAACTTCAATTGTGAAGGGTGTTTGCGGTAGAGTAAGCTGACCAGCATGGCATTCAATCCAACCGATTTTCCTTGACCTGTGGCACCCGCCATGAGCAAGTGAGGCATTTTGGCCAAGTCAAAGACGTACGTCTCGTTTGAGATTGTTTTGCCCATCGCAATCGGCAGGGCTGCTTTGGATTGTTGGAATTTTTCCGAAGCGATCAAAGACCGCATCGAAACGATGTCCGGATTGGAATTCGGAACTTCAATACCAATGGTCCCTCGTCCGGGAATCGGGGCAATGATTCGTATTCCAAGTGCTGCAAGACTCAAGGCGATATCATCTTCAAGATTTTTGATTTTAGAAATGCGAATGCCTGGGGCAGGGACGATTTCATAGAGGGTCACCGTTGGGCCAACTTCTGCCTTGATGCTCGACACTTCGATGCTGAAATTCCGCAGCGTGTTGATGATGCGTGTTTTGTTTTCTTCGAGTTCTTCTTCGCTGACTCGGACTTTTCCGTCGCCATGCTGAACGAGCAGATCGAGATTCGGTAATTCAAAACGACTCAAGTCGAGCTTGGGATCATATTCTCCAAAAGCTTGAACCTTCTGGTCGATTTCAGACTCGGACAACTGTTCCTCATCTGAGGCGAGATGAACTTCGAAAGCGACGTCGTCGCTTTGTTTTTCTTCCTCTTTCACGGAAGGAGAGATCTCCTCGGTGCGTTCTGCCTTCTCTTCGTTCGGGAGTTTATTGGCAACACCCTGTTGCTCTTCTGTTTCAATGTCGTCAAGGAGCGCGTCCAATGCGTTTTCCGAAGCGTCATCTATCCAAGGTTCATCAGATTCGTTGGGTTGCGTTGGGAGTTCTTCCGATTCAGTCGGTTCAAATGGAGTTTCAACCGAACGCGTACTTTCTGTCTTTTTGGATGCCATAGGGGCCTCAAATTCAGTGTCATGATTTCCCTCGGGATATGCAAACCACGAGCGAAGACTTCCCAAACGAGGGAGTTTCCAGTTGAAGAATTGGGAAGGAGCGTAGAACACGAGTAAACTCATGATGATGCCCAATAAAACAAGCCCTGATCCCCAGGTCCCTAAGAGTAATAGACCCAGCTCAACGAGGTAGTAGCCAGACGCTCCTATCCAATGATCCCAAGCGGCCGAACCAAGGTTGCCTGATAGTTGGGCGACAAAGCCAACGCTCCAGGGCAGTAAAATCATGCCCAGAATGGAAAGGCGAAAAGCACTTCCTGAACGTGTGATTTTTTCTTTCGTTATCCAGGGCCATGACAAGAGCCAAATCCAGAAAGGGATGGCGAGAGCGCCCATTCCGAGTCCTTGCCGCCCCATCCAAAAGGCTAAATAGGCTCCGGTACCGCCGAGCCAATTGTTGTAAGGAGTGTTTTTTTTGTCAACCGCTTCCAATAAGCCCTCGGAGACAAACGTGTAGTCTTGGGCACCCGTCAAGAGTCCTGAAACCAATGCTCCAACGATGAATAGACTCAGCGTCAACGCCCCGACGCCCGCCACATTTTGAATACGAGGGTCAGCCCATTTTCGCCGGCTAGATTCAGTGAAGTTCCTGAAGCGACTCGGCTTACGAGGCGTTTTGGGTGTTTTCGTGGAAGCAGATTGAGCCGGTTTTGCCGCTTTTGGTCGGTTGCGGGCGACACGGGGTTCCGTGGTTGGAGAGTTTTTCTTTTTGGCCATGAGCAATGGTTAAATCTAGAGACGGAAACCATGCATTATACCCGATGTTTGCATTGCTTTTCCACCGGCTCGTGTTGGATTTAACTGAAGGCCTTGTTAGCTCGCGTGGAATCATTATATTTGCACCCCAATTTCTCGAAAGATGGCCAAGAAAGGCAACCGCGTACAAGTCATTCTCGAATGCACAGAACATAAAAATTCTGGCATGCCTGGAACGTCTCGATATATCACGACAAAGAATCGGAAGAATACTCCCGATCGTATTGAAATAAAGAAGTTTAACCCGGTGTTACGCAAGTACACCCTCCACAAGGAGATTAAATAAGCTGAGTCATGGCAAAGAAGACAGTAGCATCGCTGCAGACCGGCGGAGGGAAGCAGCACACGAAAGTGATCAAAATGGTTCGTAGCCCAAAATCGGGTGCGTATACCTTCAAAGAAGAGGTCGTTCACAACGACGGCATCAAAGCGTGGTTCGATAAAAACTGATGTCCATGTCATCGCTGTGATGTCAACGCTGAGTTGATGAGACAGTGGCAGTTAAAAAGGGTCGAACTCCGAAGGAGTGGGCCCTTTTTTATTGCTTTATGACTTGAACTCATTTCCATCCGTTTCATCTTCATTCCATGGGCTTTTTCAAAAAACTTTTCTCGAGCAAACAAAAGGAATCACTCGATTCTGGTCTAGAGAAATCGCGTACCAATGTTTTTCAGAAGTTGGCACGTGTTTTTACGGGAAAAAGAAAGGTAGATGAGTCTCTATTAGAGGAATTAGAGGAAGCGCTGATTTCTGCAGATGTGGGGGTGGACACCACCATGAAGGTGCTAGACCGAATGCGAAGAAGGGCACGATTCGAAGCCTTTGTTGAGGTGGAGGAACTCTACCAAATGCTGCGCGATGAGATTGCGGGCCTCTTTTCTGAGGGGACTGTATCGTCAGATTCAACGGGGTATCAACTACCAGGTGCCACGCCTGATTTCCCAACGGTAATCATGGTAGTTGGAGTGAACGGTGTTGGAAAGACCACTACGATTGGAAAATTAGCGCACCGGTTTAAATCAGAAGGACACAGCGTATTGCTTGGAGCAGCTGACACCTTCCGAGCGGCTGCTATTGAGCAATTGGAAGTATGGGCCGGTCGTTCTGGCGTTCCCATCATCTCTCAACACATGGGCGCAGATCCTGCGGCGGTTGCGTTTGACACGCTTCAAGCAGCTGTTTCGCGCAAATCAGATGTGGTGATTATTGATACAGCCGGACGTTTGCACAACAAACGCGGTTTGATGGAGGAGCTGACGAAAATCCGTCGTGTTATGGATAAGGTGGTGCCAGGTGCGCCTCACGAAGTCCTTTTAGTACTGGATGGATCGACTGGGCAAAATGCCGTCGAGCAGGCCAAGCAATTTGCTCAAGCCACGGATGTTTCGGGTTTGGTGCTCACGAAATTGGACGGAACCGCCAAAGGCGGGGTCGTCCTTGCCATTTCGGATCAATTGCACATTCCGGTGCGATTCATTGGAGTCGGCGAAAAAATGGAGGACCTTCAGGACTTCCACGTTTTGGAATTTATAGACAGCTTGCTTCCTGAGAATTTCAGTGATGGCATGGCTTCGGTAACTGAAAGTTGAACGCATCATGAGAACACGCACTACTTCACCGCGCAAAGTCAATGTGGTAACATTGGGATGTGCCAAGAACATTTTCGATTCGGAAGTCTTGATGACCCAACTGCGTGCGAACTCCTATGAAGTTGAACACGAATCAACGAAGGGCGATGCAGGGATTGTGATCATCAATACATGCGGATTTATTGAGAGTGCAAAGCAAGAGAGCATAGACACCATCATTCGCTTTTCAGAGGCGAAACAGGAAGGGCTTGTGGATCGAGTCTACGTGACCGGTTGCTTGTCAGAGCGGTATAAAGAGGAATTGTCTGATGGTATTCCTGAAGTGGATGCGTGGTTCGGAACACGGGATTTGCCGCGTTTACTGAAGACGCTTAAAGCGGATTACAAAAAAGAGCTGGTAGGAGAGCGATTGTTGACAACGCCTGCTCACTACGCTTACATGAAAATTGCAGAAGGCTGCGACAGACCGTGTGCTTTTTGTGCGATTCCACTGATGCGCGGAAAGCACGTTTCTACGCCGATGGAGGACATTGTGCTGCAAGCGAAAGGACTGGCTGCCAATGGCGTTCGTGAGTTGATTCTCATCGCTCAAGATTTGACGTATTACGGACTGGATATCTACAAGGAACGAAAGTTAGCGGAGTTGGTGAGGCGCTTAAGTGATGTGGATGGAATCGATTGGATTCGACTGCATTACGCTTTTCCAACGGGTTTTCCTCTGGATGTTTTGGATGTTATGGCGGAACGGTCAAATGTCTGCAACTACCTGGATATGCCCTTGCAGCATGCTTCTGATGAGATGCTCAAGGCGATGCGCCGCGGCACAACGCAAGAGAAAATGGATCGCTTGATCGGTGAGATTCGAAATCGCGTTCCAGAAATTGCCATCCGCACAACACTTATCTGCGGTTTCCCTGGTGAGACAGAGGCGCACCATGAAGACTTGATGCGTTGGACCGAACGTCACCAGTTTGAGCGGCTTGGGTGTTTTACGTATTCTCACGAAGAGAATACCCATGCTTACAGCATGAATGATGATGTTTCAGAGGATGTTAAGCGGAAACGAGTGGAAGCCATTATGGAACAGCAAGCGGGCATTTCGCATCAATTGAACCAAAAGTATATCGGTACGACGCAGCGTGTGCTTGTAGATAGAACAGAGGACGGTCTGTGGATTGGGCGTACTGAATTTGATTCACCCGATGTGGACAATGAAGTACGGATTCAAGTTCCTGAAGATGTGCATTTGCGGATCGGTGACTTTGCATCAGCTCGAATCGACTCGGCGACAGAATTTGATTTGCATGGGCAACTGGTCTAACGTTGATTATCCCGTGATGGAACGGTTCTTCACCGTGCAAGGTGAAGGGTCTCATACGGGAACGGCCGCATGGTTTATCCGTTTAGGCGGTTGCGATGTGGGGTGTGCTTGGTGCGATGTCAAGGACAGTTGGGATGTGAATGCTCATCCACGAGTGTCTTGTGAAACGTTGGTTCAAGAGGCCAAGGAGTCCGGTGCTCCTATTTGCGTGGTTACGGGCGGTGAGCCCGCGATGCATCAGCTAGGACCCCTGACAGCCGCGTTACAAGAGGCAGGAATTCGGACTCATATCGAGACTTCAGGAGCGCATGCATTGACCGGTCAATGGGATTGGGTGACGCTTTCTCCTAAGCGATTCAAGGCGGCGCGACAGGATGTGTTTCCATTGGCGGATGAATTGAAAGTCATCGTAGTCAATCGACAAGATTTACAGTGGGGAGAAGATCATGCCGCATCGCTCAAGGCAGATGCTCAGCTTTTTTTGCAACCTGAATGGGATCGAAAGGACAAGGTCTTGCCCTACATCATGGAGCACCTACAAGTGAATCCAAGATGGCGCATTTCCCTTCAAATGCACAAGTACATTGGATTGCCTTGAGCGTTTGCTCTAGTGCATAAACCGGAGCTTGAGCTCTTCTGACTTGGGTTGGCTTTTACAACACAAAATCAACCCCTCACGTTGCTCTTGTTCGGTCAAACCGTTGTCACCCTCCGTTTGTACTTCTCCTTCGGTGACTTCAGCGAGGCAGGACAAGCACACTCCTCCGCGACAACTGTATGGTACCGATAAACCGGCATCAAGTGCCGCATCTAAAATACTCTGCCCTTCACCGTGCATCTGAAATTCCTCCACAGCGTGATCACGTTCCAGTTCAATCGTACACCGTGGACGGTCCGTTGTTGGATTCGACGGTAAGTCAGGCAATGAATCGCTCAGGGCTGCTGCGGTAAAGCGCTCTGTGTGGCGACGATCCTGTGGTATTTGCGCTTCATCGAGTCCTGCATGTACCGTCCGCATGAGTCTCGGAGGTGCTGATACGATATACATCGCCTGCTCCTTGTCTTCAACCGGTTGCAACCAATCTTGAATCCGCTGACTCGTCATGTGACTGGCGTAATGGGATTCCTCCAATTGGCTGTCCTCAGAGTAGAGTGGTATGAATTCAATGCGGTCTCCCCAAGCGTGAAGTAAATCACCAAAGATTTCATGTCTTCGGCTTCGATTGCTGTAAAATAAAGTAATTCGATGTCCCAACTCTGGCTGCAGCAAGGCATGCTGAATCAAGCTGAAAATGGGGGTGATTCCAATGCCGCCTGCAAAGCAAACGAAGTGCGTGGATTTCTTATTCCATTCTGAACGCCAAAGGAGACTGCGAGGAGGCATCACGCGCATCACGCTGCCCACTTGGGCCACTTCGTTGAAAAATTGACTTCCTTTCCCGCCTGGGATAGAGCGAACTACAATTTCCAAGGGAAAGGACCCGACAGGATTCACGAGCGTATAGCTGCGTTGAAGAGTCGGTGTGATCGAGAATGTGACGAAGGCGCCAGGTTCGTGGATCCAACGTGCTTGATCTTCCGGGGAGGGGGAGAGCTGAACACGCACGGCATCCGGCCCTTCAAAGTGAACGGATTGGACGGTCATCGTACCGATGGCTTCGTTGGTTTCCATGAAAGAAAGACCGGTATTCGGTTCGAATTGTTCACGAAAAGTTAAGAAAAGCCGAAGTGCACGCCACGCTTTCTGCTAATCTCACTCGCTAGGAATGCTCGAAATCAGCGTACTCAGTGTAAATAGATCCACAGGCTCGTACCCGTCGGGCAAATCAAAATGCTTCCGAGGCCATTGTTTTTTTGGCAGGTCGACGACGGATTGGGCGACCAATTCATACCGTGCCTGCCCGTCCTCGATCGTGCATTGTAATGGAATCCACGCTGTTGGCCAGCCACACGGTGCGGTCCCCAATTGTTCAGATTCTACAGCCCACCCTGTAGATCGTCGGGTAATGATCCCCGTGACCCCCGCAACATCTCGCGTGCCGCCACGGCCTGACAAAATCAATGGTTGCGCGTTGGGACACGGTTCAAGCAATTCGACGGCATGGCCTAGAAAATGAAACAACACATGGGCCTCATCTTCATCCATGAGCCAAACCCGCTCAAAATCCGTTCCTGTCTCGAGAATGCGAAATTGTTGGCCATTCGTTTCGAGAATCACTTGTTGGGGTAAGTAGTCCAGCCCCTTGGGTTGAAAGTCGTTTTCAGTTTGAACAGCATAGACCACTGTACCGCTCCATTGGGCATTGAGTGATGCTGTGAAAATCAAAGAAGTCGTGACCACAAGAAAAGCGAGGCGATAGAGCATGGGCGTAATTTCAATAGGACAACGTAATTTTCAGGGTTTCTCGTACTTTTTGAGCATCCACTAAAACATGTCGTTCCAATTGTTCATTCAAAGGAATGGCAGGAGTTTCCATCGAGCCAACCACGTGCACTGGAGCATCGAGTGATGCAAAGAGCTCCGAACCAATCCTTCCTGCCAACGCTTGAGCAAAGCCATTCAAAACCGGTTCCTCCGTGATCACAAGAGCACGATGGGTTTGTCGAATTCGTTGACTGATGAGGTCGAAATCAACGGGGTGTATCGAACGCAGGTCCAAAATTTCAGTGGAAGCCTCCAATCCCTTGGAAGCTTCTTCGGCCCAATAGACACCGCGTCCATAGGCGATGATTGTGCATTGTGGGATGTCGGATTTCGGGACTGTCCTCACCATGCGACCTTGTCCGATGGGGACGCGATACGCACGATCGGGTTCGGTGCATTTGGCCGCTTCTGTCCCGGGTATTTTAGACCAGTACAGCCCTTTGTGTTCGAGCACTACGACAGGGTTGGGATCGTAAAAAGCTGCTTTCAATAGGCCTTTGAGGTCCGCTCCATTGGAAGGGTAGACTACTTTGATGCCAATGATGTTGGCCAGTACCGATTCGATGCTTGAACTGTGGTACGGACCGCCTGATCCATAGGCGCCGATAGGCACCCGAATCACACTGCTCACCGGCCATTTTCCATTGGAAAGGAAATAGCTTCGGCTGAGTTCCGTGAACAACTGATTGAGACCAGGCCAGAGATAATCAGCGAATTGAACTTCGACGATCGGTTTCAATCCAACCGCGGACATTCCGACGGTCGATCCGATGATGAAGGCTTCTTGAATGGGGGTGTTGAACACCCGTTCGTCTCCAAATTTTTGAGCCAATGTAGCGGCTTCTCTAAACACTCCGCCCAATCGTCCCCCGACATCCTGACCATACAAAAGTGCTTCAGGATGGTCTTCGAGGATTTCTTGCATGGCATGCAACGCGCAATCGACCATCAAGGACTCTTCGGCACCTTTTGGAATTCGATTTCCTTCTTCTTTGACCACTGCAGTGGGGGCCAATACGTGTGCCATTAAATCTTCACTTCGAGGCTCTTCTGCTTCTTGCGCGCGTTCGAATTGCGCCAAAACTTCAGCTGCCACTTCCTTCTGGATGCGCTCCAGTTCTTTTCCATTGATGCCCAACGACTGCAAACGCTCAAGTAACATGGGAAGCGGGTCGCGTTCACCGTGTTCTTTCAAGTCGTGCCGGTACCATTCTTTTCTAACCCCGCTCGTGTGATGTCCTAACAACGGCACATCGGCATGGACTAGGACAGGGCCGCGTGTTTCCCGAGCGTGTTGGAACGCAGTTTCCATGGTGGCCATACACGCCTCTGTATCCGATCCGTTGACCCGGAGGGACCGGATCTGTGGAAATGCTTTAACCAAAGTTGAGACATCGTGCGATCGGATTTCATCGGCATGGGCAGAAATGTCCCATTCGTTGTCTTGTACGAGCCAAACCATGGGCAGACCACGCAAATCGGTCATGTGCAGGGCTTCGCTCACTTCCCCTTCTGTCATAGCGGCATCACCGATGGAACAAAGCACCACAGGAGGGGTTCCCGGACGATCGTGTTCGAGGCCCATTCGCTCGCGGTATTGAAGGCCCAAAGCGACTCCTGTCGTTGGTATGGCCTGCATGCCCGTGGCACTACTTTGATGCGGAATTCGAGGAAGTCCCTCGCGGTTGAGCGAAGGGTGGCTATAGTACGTGCGGCCTCCGCTGAAGGGGTCATCTCGCTTCGCAAACAATTGCAGCATGAGCTCCTCGGGTTTCAAGCCGATACTGAGCAGCAAACAATCGTCGCGATAGTATGCGCTGAGAAAGTCCTGTTCTTGTAAAAGCCGTCCGGCAGCAAATTGAATCGCTTCGTGTCCCCTGGAACAGGCATGCACGTATTTCGATGTCAATCGGGCATTGGCTTCGAACAAATCGCTCATAGCCCGAGCGGTGCTCATGGTTCTGAACGCTTGCAGCAATGCGTCTACCGAGATGGTTGGAGTCTTCGAATGGTTCACTTTCGCCATGTGGGGTAAAGATAGAGCAGTCAGGATGGGCTACCTTCGCTTTCATGCGTTTCACATTCTGGAAATGGGAAGGAGCGGGCAATGAATTCATGCTTTGCGATGCTCGCGATTGGCCGCAAAGGCCAACTGCGGGGCAGATTGAACGTTGGTGCAGTCGAGAAGAGGGTGTTGGGACAGATGGCATCATTTTTTTCAAACCGCTAACACCTCCAAATGCGAGCGGCCAGCATGAAGGGTGGGATATGGATTTCCTCAATCCCGATGGTTCACGTTCGTTTTGTGGCAATGGAAGTCGCGCGCTGTTTGCTTTTTTGCGTGACGCAGGAAGCATAGGAAACGTTGGGTGGTTTAGGGCATGTGATGGAGACCATGCTGTCTGCTGGGATGAATCCCGTGGACTGCCTTCAGTGGAGATGCTTCCTGTACAACCGCCAAGAAAAGTAGAGGCAATGCATCCACAGGGGAAGGAAGCTTGGGTGGCAGACACCGGATCTCCGCATCATCTAGAATGGATCGATGCGACAACGTCTCTGGAATCATTTCCGGTTGTTGAGGCGGGTCGAACGATTCGACTTCATACGCAGTACGCACCCGAAGGCATTAATGTGAATTTTATTGAAAAGCGATCTGAGGATCGCCCCAACGAGCTGCACATGAGGACCTATGAACGAGGCGTGGAGTTTGAAACGCGTGGTTGTGGAACAGGAGCTGTGGCTGCTGCACTTGCGGACCACGCGCGTGTGGGGGGTGATCACCACCGCACGATACGGATGAAGGGGGGAGCTTTGAATGTGCGGTTTGTTCCACCATCTGAGAAAAGGACAGCGTATGAATCTGTTTGGCTTACCGGTCCGGCAAAGCTAGATTTCAAAGGAGTTTGGGAGACCAATGACACGTGGAAACGTCTTGTTCTTCTGTTGATTTGGTTTGGATTGTCGGCTTCTTTTTATGCTCAAAATACCCCGTCATCTTTTCCTTGGTCGGATCAAGTGCAGGTTTCTGTGCTGACGGGATCTCCAGGTCAGGATGCGTATGCGGCTTGGGGTCATACGGCCATCCGCGTCTACGATCCAAGCCATGTTCCTCCTGTCGATGTCGCGTATAACTATGGGACGTTCCAATTCAGTGAGGGCTTTTACAGACGCTTTTTAAAAGGGAAATTGGACTACCGCTTGTCACTCTCGCAATTTGCGTCGTTTCAACAGGGATACTTTCGCAATGGGCGTGCTATTTGGGAACAGCCCCTCGATCTATCTCCGAACGATGCGAGGGCAGTCATTGCGTTTTTAGAATGGAATCATTTGCCAGAAAACAGGGTGTATGCTTACCAGTTTTTCTCTGACAATTGTTCCTCTCGGGTTCTTTCTGTTTTGGCTCAGGTTTTCGGAAATCGAATGGATGCAGGTTGCCAAAATGATGAAGCTTTAGGACAAACGTATCGCGAGGCGATTCGTCCCTATATCCAGGGTGATCCATGGCTTGAATCGGGGATTGATTTTATTTTGGGCCCGCGGGCAGATCGCGTCATGCCACCGTGTGGTTCAAGCTTTTTGCCGGATGGTTTGATGGCACAATTGCCGCTATGCCGCTTGGACGGAAAAGCCTTTGTAGGTGTGGGGCAGGAACTTGTTCCAGCTCAACAACCTTGGTTTCGGGCGGTCAATACATCGTCGCTAGGGCATCCGTTGTTTTGGATGTTTGTGGTAGGGGTGTGGTCGCTGTTTTGGTCTTTACGTCGGGCCATCCAATTCAAACGAGGCGAGGAAACGCCGCGTTGGGAAAGGTTGGTCGGTAAGTTGGTTCAGCCTTTAGCAGCCGTTTTAGGGCTGTTGCTTTTATTGATGTGGGTCGCGACAGATCATCGGGACACGTGGGCCAACGGGAACTTGGTTTGGGCCTCGCCGTTGCTGTTTGTTTTATGGTGGTCTGGAGAAAGGTCCCCCCAGATTCACAAGTGGGTTCATCGGTTCTTGGTTGTTGGGATTCCCCTGTTTCTAATCATGTCCATCTTTGCGACGCAAGTCGTATCTTTAATAAGCGCATGTGGAGCCTGGGCGGTGTGGTTGAGTTTGGACCCTTGGTTGGAATGGCCTGGAATTTTTAAACAAGTGATCACCCCCAAATCACGGTCAACGAGTCAACGATGAATTGGAACTTTGATGGGAATGGCGGATCAAGAAGCGTTATGCTGTGCGGAGTCATGGTCGCTTTTGCTTTGAACATGGGGTGCAATCGCGCTCCTATAGTATGGGAGGTGGATTTGGCCCTTCCATTGATTGATGATGTGATTGAATGGAATGATGTCTTTTCTGACACGTCAGTGTTCTCGTCGGATGGCACGACTGCTTCCTTGGTTTACCGCGGCGCTTTGTCCAGTTGGGATATTGAATCGTTGACTCAACTCCCCGATACATTGTTAACTGAAAATCTCTCGCCTGATTTTATAGGAGGGCCCTTTCAAGTTCCGCCGGGGGCTATTTTGTTGGATACAGAGAAGGACATTGTCTTTCAAGGTATTGATCAGTCTTTCCGCTTTATACGGCTTGAATCAGGAACCATTTCGTATTCGGTCGAAAGCTCAACCAACGGGTATGTGGAAATGCAGTATGAATTTCCGAGTGTGACCATCGGCGGCGAGGTATTGAATTTGAATGTTTTGCTTCCACCTTCGCTAGCAGGGGTGAGTCAATCTGAGACGGGAATTATTGATTTGACGGGGGCTGAATTCGATTTAACAGGTGTTAGTGGAAATGAAATCAACCGGATTGCCAGCAATTTGACTATCGGGACACCGGCTTATATCCCCGATACTGCTCAGGTTTATGGTAATGATAGTATCCGTGTGAGTATTCATTTTCAGGACATGTTGGTGCGCCAAGTGACGGGTTATTTCGGAAAAGAAATTGTGGATTTTAACGTGGAGCAAACGGTGTTTGATCCTGAGATTTTTTTAGGTGGATTCATTGAAGTAGAGCCGATCCGCGCTCGTCTTGAATTTCAAAACACCATCGGTGCAGATCTTCGACTTACGTTGGATGCCTTATCCGTTGATGGAATTGCTCTTGATCACCCTGCTATTGGAATTCCCCAGTTGATTTCTCGTGCTGATTGGCAAGGAAATGATGTGATTCCAGCTGTTTGGGAAATGGATTTGCTCGAGACAGAACCTTCCTTTTTTGAGTTGTTGGGCTATTTGCCCCAGTCAGTGAATGCTTTGGGTTTAGTGAAATTGAATCCACTGGGCGATGTTTCGGGGGGCAACGATTTCTTTGATGCGCAGGTACCTCCTGAATTGGTTCTGGACTTGGAGTGGCCGCTAACAACACAAATCGAAAATCTGAGATTGCGTCAAGTGCGTGATCTGGATCCAATTTCGCTGCCTGACTTCAATGGAGATCTTGTGTTGGAAGTGACCAATGGATTTCCTGTTCATTGGGGGTTGGAGTGGATTTGGACATTTGACAATGATTCACTTGAACCTATGTTTTTTGCTGCGGCATCGCCAGCATTTCTCTCGGGTATGACCGACGAGGCATCTATTGAATATCGGATTCCAATCTCATCGGAGATGTTGCTTTCAGGAGGGCAATTGGAAATCACGGGTTCGATGCAGACGGATGGTGCCGTTGTGTTTTCTGGCAATGAACGCCTTCGCTTGCAAGTGCGAGTTGAGGGTGTTCACGAAGTTGTCATCGAATGAAGCACGGCGCAAACCATACGATTCTATTCTTGCTCGGATTGGCTCTGCTACTCGTTCCTGCTAAAATGCCTGCGCAAGGAGAAGCGGAAATCTCCTTGGATTCTTTGGTAAACGAGCCCTTTATGGATCATTGGTCAGCAACTTTTTGGGGTCAGCAACGATCCAATATGTTGGATCATGAGTGGGGAGGAATTCTGTTGCGTGGCGGGATGATCGATCGTGATATGGTACAGTCGTCTTTGGCCAATCTAGAGGGCGATATGGGAGCGTTTGGTTTTTCGTCAGGTGGCAGTTTTACATGGAGTTCAACCCGGTTTTGGAAAGAAAAGGATGCTCGAATTTGCGGTTCCATTCAGGGGAGATCGCTCGTCGATGCGCGATGGACACCTGATATGTTTGAATTGGCCTTTATGGGCAATCAAGGACACTTGGGTAGGTGGGATGTATTGGATGGCTCTCAAATCCGAACCTCAGTTTGGGGAACGGCAACGGTGGGTTTAGAAGGGCGCAATAACAATCGGATTGAGTTGGGTTTGGCCTACCGCAAGGCTCAAATGGCAGGGAAAATTCACACCGGTTATTTCCGTGTGAATGATGATGTCGACTCCTTGCATGTCTCCTTGCGAGCTGATGCATCAATTGACTCCCGCGCAGGTCTGGGTTTAGCCATCAATGGTGAATGGCATTTCATTCGGGAGGAAGCGCCTTTTGCGTTCCATGTACAAATTCAAAACTGGGGCTGGGTCGTAGTCCCTGGTGGAGGTCTGCGCTACGCTGTCGATACGTTACTTGAGACTTCAGGATTGACGCTAGATGGTCCTGGTTGGAGTCTGGAGACATTGCAATCTACTCGTTTTGGTGAAGATTTTCTGAACATCGATACGGCAGGCGTATCCCTTCAGCGGTTGCCAGGGCGTTGTGATGTCGCCATTGAATATTCGTTGGGGCCGCGCTCAGGATGGGATGTGACCATGCAAATAGGAGAATGGATGCCGTTTCCTCGTGTGAAGACGGGATATCGGCGTGCCTTTGGAAAGCAATGGCAAGCCGGAATTCAAGCGATTGTAGGAGGATGGGGGAGGTTGCGTCCAGCAGCGTGGGTGCGATGGAGAGTGCCCAATGAGCGTGCATTGACGCTATTTTTGGAGGACCCATGGGGCTGGGGTAGTTCCTCTGCTTTCGGTCGGGGCTTGACCTTGCGATTCGAGGGCTTGTGATTCA
>CAWVYB010000007.1:0-28656 GCA_963934215.1 uncultured Flavobacteriales bacterium
TTGGTTCGTTGCGCTTTTGTGAGTTTGTCTTCAACCCAGTCATTCGCTTCAGGTGACTCGAGTCTCAAGCGTTCCACGAGGGCTGCATTTTCTGGAATTTCGGAATAATTTAGCGCATCAAGTGTCTGAATTCCGTTGGCATCTCGCCACAATTCGTATCGGATTCGATTGGCTTCAAGGAGCTCTCCATCCGCACCTGAGCCTGGGCTAAAGGCATTGACGAGAACCAATCCAACCACGACGGCCATCATGGTTGTTCCGACATAAATCAAAAGCGTTTTGAGTCCCATTCGACCCAGCTTTTTAATGTTGCCCAAACTCGTGACACCACTGATAATGCTGAACAATACCAAAGGCACTGCAATGAGTTTCAGTAGGTTGATAAAGATGTCGCCAAAGGGCTGGATGTAGTCCAGCGTAAATTGATTCCACCCAAAGGTTACGCTCATCCAAGCGTAAACTATGCCAACAACGAGTCCAATGATCACTTGCCAGTGCAGCGCGAGTCCCTTCATGTTCGAAAGTTAATGAGAGCAACGAGAACCGCCGTGTTAAATCAGAGCTGTGCGCTGTTGTTTTTCAACGAATGATCCGCCAATACTAACAGAACCATAGCTTCTACCAATGGCACAGCTCGAGGCAGTACACACGGGTCGTGTCTTCCGCGTCCTTCTAGCTGAATGGGTTCGCCGGCCTCGTTTACCGAGTCTTGGGTTTTAAGCAGTGTCGATACGGGTTTAAATCCCAGTCGAATAACAATTTCTGACCCATTGGAAATGCCTCCTTGAATGCCTCCGGAGTGATTGCTCGTCGTTTCAAATTCTCCTTCCTTGGTTTGAATCCACGGGTCATTGTGTTCTGAACCGTGCATGTAGGTCCCTTGCAGCCCGCTGCCTAACTCCATTGATTTCACTGCAGGAAGACTCCACAGCGCATGAGCTAACGTAGCTTGGAGTTTGTCGAAAACAGGTTCGCCAAGACCAGCAGGGACTCCGCGAGCAACGACAACAAGCGTTCCGCCGACCGTATCTCCTGCCTTTTTTGCTAGCAAAATTCTATTTGCCATGGCCTCCGCGAGTGAAGGGTCTGGGCATCTTACCGCATGAGCGTCGACGGCCTCTCGGTTGTAAAATTGGGGGGCACTCACCATTCCAGTGTCGTGCACGCGTTCAACATACGCACTGACTTCAATGCCCAAGGGTGCCAAAAATTGACGCGCTATGGCACCGCCGGCAACACGTGCCCACGTTTCTCGAGCAGATGACCGACCACCACCGCGGTGGTCTCGGATTCCATATTTCGCCCATGTAGTGAAATCGGCATGCGATGGACGAAAAGCCTTCTCCAAATGGGCATAGTCCTCCGTTCGGGCGTCCTGATTATGTGCAATGAAAGCAATGGGAGCGCCCGTTGTCTTTCCTTCATATAACCCGCTCAACCAATGGATTTCATCGGGCTCTTGTCTTCCGGTTGTCAGCGATGATTGTCCGGGCTTTCTTCGAAGCAATTCGGCTTGAACGGCTGGTAAATCCAATTCCATTCCTGCCGGACATCCATCCAAGACCCCGCCAATGGCTTTCCCGTGGGATTCGCCAAATGTGGTCAAACGAAAAAGTGTACCAAATGCATTGCCTGCCATGACGCGAAGTTACGGAAGCACAGTTCGTGTTGCTACCTTGCAGACATGAGGCGTCTATTCAAAAACATCAAAGGACTCGTGGGTTGCTACGAAGCTCCTCCGGAATGGTTGGCCGGACAATCCATGGCTGAATTTCCGGTTTTGGAGAATGCTTGGTTGGCTGTAGAGGAAGGCCGCATTGCGGCTTTTGGAAGCATGACAGAATTTCCTGGAATAACGGATTGGTCAGGCTTGGAGATTGAAGATTGTGAAGGTCGCTATGTGCTGCCGGCCTGGTGCGATAGCCACACCCACTTGGTGTATGCGTCAGATCGTGGAGGAGAGTTTTTGGAGCGACTTCAAGGAAAAAGTTATCAGGATATTGCCCAATCCGGAGGGGGGATTTTGAATTCAGCACGAGCGTTGCGCACGCTTCCGGAATCCACCTTGTTAGCAGATGCCCGGCATCGCTTGCAGCACGCAATTGACCAAGGCACCGGAGCCATGGAAATTAAAAGTGGCTATGGCTTGACCTTGGAGGGAGAGTTGAAGATGCTGCGCGTGATTCAAGCCTTGAAAGAAGAAAACACCATTCCGATCAAGTCAACATTATTGGCATGTCATGCTATTCCTGAAGGAGATTGGGACGCCAAACGATGGACCGCAGAGGTCATTCAGCATTTACTTCCTCAGGTTGCTTCAGACGGGCTTGCAGACTATGTCGATGCTTTTTGCGAAGAAGGTTATTTTGGTGTG
Organism: uncultured Flavobacteriales bacterium; assembly: GCA_963934215.1. Taxonomy (GTDB): domain Bacteria; phylum Bacteroidota; class Bacteroidia; order Flavobacteriales_D; family Sanyastnellaceae; genus UA16. The sequence continues at coordinate 2,375 of CAWVYB010000007.1, forward strand.
GACGAACTGAACGAATTGTTAGAAGCAACGCAACAGATGGGCTTGAGAGCCAAAGTGCACGTGAATCAATTTACAGCGTTGGGAGGTGTCGCGGCGAGTGTGCACTGGAATGCGCTTTCAGTGGATCATTTGGAGCAGCTCACTGCGGAGGACATCACCGCTCTGCAGGGTGGACTCAAGAACGATCAGGGTCCTGTATTTCCTGTTGCTTTGCCTGGATGCTCCCACTTCTTGAGCATTCCATATACGCCTGTGCGCAAACTCATTGATGCAAACCTGCCTGTTGTTTTAGCATCTGACCACAATCCGGGAAGTGCTCCATCGGGTAACATGACGTTGGTTGTGCAATTGGCGATGGTAAAAATGGGCATGCTGCCCTTAGAGGCCATCGCAGCAGCGACAATCAATGGTGCGGCAGCCATGGAATTGAGTCATGAGGTGGGGGTAATCGCACCGGGTTGGCGGGCAAACGTATTGGTAACGACTCCCATGACTGGATTGGAAGAAATCGGATATCGATTTGGTGACAATCCGGTTGAAAAAGTGTTTATCAATGGAATCTTGCGTTGACGGACCTCGATCGCGTTGGTCTTATTTTGCTTGTTTATAATCCCATCAGATTTTACCATGGATAGACTCATTGAATGTGTGCCAAACATCTCGGAAGGGAGGCGAGACGATGTGATACAAGCCATCGCAGCAACCGTCGAAACGGTTGACGGCGTGAAGTTGCTGGATGTTGATCCAGGACGGTCGACCAACCGTACCGTGATCACCTTTGTTGGACCCCCAGAAACCATTGGAGAGGCCGCGTTTCGTTTGATCCAAAAGGCCGCTGAGTTGATTGATATGTCGAAGCATCGCGGGGAGCATCCGAGAATGGGAGCGACTGATGTATGTCCGTTTGTTCCGGTGCGTGGAGTCGATATGTCAGAGTGCATCGCCGTAGCGCATGCATTGGGAAAGCGTGTCGGAGAAGAACTCGGAATTCCAGGCTATTTCTACGAAAATGCGGCTCGTATACCAGAACGTAAGAATCTAGCCATTTGCCGAAAGGGGCAGTACGAGGGACTTGCTAAATTGACGACAAAAGAGGGTGCTCCTGATTTCGGGCCGGCTTCTTGGAATGACCAAGTGAAACAATCTGGAGCGACTGGAATTGGAGCGCGTGATTTCTTGATAGCGTATAACATCAACTTGAACACCACGAGCGCGCGCCGTGCCAATGCCATAGCGTTTGACATCCGGGAGTCTGGCAGGGTGAAGCGAGAAGGGGGTGCAGGCAGTCCCATTGTAAATGACGCAAACGGAGAACCTTTGCGGGAGCCCGGTTCGTTAAAGGCTGTCAAAGGCATTGGTTGGTACATCGAAGAGTATGGTGTGGCGCAGCTTTCTTTGAATTTAACAGACATTCAAGTGACCCCAGTGCACATCGCGTTTGACGAGGCTTGCCTCCGAGCTCGCGAACGGGGCATTCGCGTAACAGGAAGTGAGCTGGTCGGATTGTTGCCCCTGCGGGTGTTGACTGATGCAGCAGACTTTTACTTGACGAAGCAAGAAAGGTCTTTGGGCATTTCAGACACTGAAAAAGTCAAAATTGCAGTCAAATCCTTAGGATTGGATGACTTGGCATCCTTCAACCCGCAAGATCGGGTCATCGAGTACATCATTGAAGACAAAGGAAAGACGCCGCTCTTAGAGATGGATTTGAAAGCGTTTGCTTTGGAAACGGCATCGGAATCTCCTGCGCCTGGCGGTGGCTCTATCGCAGCATATGCCAGTGCATTGGGTGCTTCTTTGGCCACTATGGTAGCTAATTTGTCGGCACACAAACGCGGATGGGATGACCGATGGAAGGAATTCAGCGACATCGCTGTCCATGGCATGGCCTTACAAGGACAGTTGCTGGGGCTAGTCGACGCCGATACAGCGGCATTCAACGGCATCATGGATGCTTATGGGCTGCCCAAGGGTTCAGACGATCAGAAGCGTGCGCGCTTAGAGGCCATTCAAAACGCGACGCGGCACGCAATCGATATTCCGATGGAAGTTGCGCGGATTTCATTGCAATCGATGGAGATCGCGGAAAAAATGGCTGACTTTGGAAATCCAAACTCCATCACAGATGCAGGAGTTGGAGCCATGGCTATTCGGGTCGGTGTGATGGGGGCCATTTTAAATGCCCGTGTGAATGCAAAAGATCTCACAGACGAGCGTTACGTCGAAGAAACCCTTCAGGAATGCGACGCCATGTGGCGTGAAGTCAACTCTCGAGAAGCGGCAGTGCTAGATCGCGTTGGTGAGGTCCTGGGGTCTTAATTAGAAGGGCTTAACAGGGAGCCGTATACTTTGCGAATCGTAGCTCATAAAATCTTGAAATGAGAAAGGGCCTACACAATGAAGTGTAGGCCCTTTACGTTTAAGTGAGTTCGCAAAAAGCGAAGGTTATTTTTTTGCCACAGATCGGCGCTTCTCTTTGATTCGAGCGGCCTTTCCAGTCAATTCGCGTAAGTAGTAAATACGTGCTCGACGTACTTTTCCTCGCTTCGTAATTTCGATGTTATCTACCAGTGGGGAAGCGATCGGGAACACGCGTTCCACACCAACTCCAGATGCCATTTTACGAACGGTGAAAGTGGCTGTATTGGCCTTTCCACGACGTTGTATAACGACTCCTTGGAATTTCTGCAAGCGCTCCTTGCTTCCTTCCCGAATTTTAATGGTAACGGTTACCGTGTCTCCAGCGCCAAATGCCGGCCACGCTTTCGTTTCCACTAACTTGCTTGCGATTTCCTGAATGCGGTCCATTGTATCAACGTTGTTCTACTCCCGTTTATCGGGGTGCAATATTACGAAGAATCCCCGTACGTTCACTCGTCTTTTTCAGGAATCTTCACCGAATAAATCCGGTCGACGCTGCTGGGTCCGTTCAAAAGCCTGTTTCTCTTGCCATTTTTGAATGGCTGCGTGGTCTCCAGACCTCAGGATGTCGGGTACGGTCCATCCGTTGTATTCTGCCGGACGGGTATACACTGGTGGGGCCAATAGACCGTCTTGAAAACTGTCAGTCAACGCGCTTTGTTCGTCTCCGATTACCCCTGGTAAAAGGCGCACAATGGCATCCGTAAGTACGGCTGCAGCGAGTTCGCCTCCAGAGAGTACATAGTCACCAATGGACACTTCACGTGTGATGAGATGGTCTCGTACCCGTTGGTCTACGCCTTTGTAATGGCCACACAATAAAATCAAGTCGCCTCCGATGGAGAGGGTGTTGACCAATGATTGGTTCAAACGTTCCCCATCAGGAGTGAGGTAAATGACCTCTGCATAGTCTCTTTCAGCTCGCAGTGAATCGATGGCATCTTGGATCGGTTGGATGGTCATGACCATCCCCGCATTGCCTCCAAAGGGAACATCGTCCACCTTTTGGTGAGTGTCTTTACTCCAGTTTCGGATGTTGTGGACATGGATCTCAACCAATCCTTTGTCTTGTCCTCGTTGCACAATACTGTCAGCAAATGGCCCCTCGAGCAGTCGGGGTACTACGGTGAGAATGTCGATGCGCATGATCAAAAAGGAATTCGTAGAAACCAAAGGTAGTGACCACAAAGCGTCGAGGATTGGATGGCTTCAAACTGTATCTTTACGCGGACGCAGAAGAACAGAATTTCATGAGGGATAGAAAGGAATACAGCGCGGTCGTAAGTCATCCGTTTCATGTTTTTAATGGCATCTTTTTGACTTTGCCATTGGATGGGATACGGCAGACAGGCCTGCGCGTGCCGTTATTGCAGGAAGCCTGCGACGAAGGACTGGATCGTTCCGAAACGCCCCAAGAGATCATCGAACGGTTTTTGGAGCAACAGGGGTTTGACTCCATAGAGCAGAAGACAGACCTGCTCTTTCGAATCATACAATATGTAGAACGCCAGGTCGTGTTGGTTGATGCCTTGGAAGACGCCCGGTATGCGCAGCTCAATGATCTTGGGGGAGCGGAGTCCTTGTCAAGCTTGATGCAACGAGTCCGTCGTCATGGCAAGGAGGCAGAACTAAAAAAACTCTTAGGAGATTATGCTGTTCGCGTTGTATTGACAGCACATCCAACACAATTCTATCCAGGCAGCGCCTTGGCCATCATTACGGATTTGGCGACGGCGATGGAAGAAAATGACCTGGTGAGCATCCGCAAGTTGTTGCACCAATTGGGGCTCACACCTTTCTTCCAATCGGAGCCACCAACACCTTATGACGAAGCGGTTCGCCAGACATGGTATTTGGAGAATGTGTTTTATCACGCAGTGCCAGACTTATATGCACGAGTAGCTCAAGCGATGGACGATGCTGCCGCAGAGAGTATCTGTTCTTCCCTAATCGGAATTGGATTTTGGCCAGGTGGTGACCGTGATGGGAATCCATTTGTTGACGCACAAACCACGTGGCATGTTTCAGAGCGGTTGCGTGCAACGTTGCTCCGTTGTTATCGTCGTGAAATTCGCGACCTCAGAAGGCGGATCACCTTCAAGCACGTGGCTACGATTTTGGATCAATTGCAAGACCAAATCGAATTTGCGATGCTTCACCCTGAAGACGAGAGGCTCTCTGTGGCAGATTTAACCTCGCGCTTGGAAGAGGTGGCTGCTTTGGTGTTAGAGCAGTCAAACGGTTTGTATATCGATCGCGTCCGTGCGTTTCTCTTTAAACTTCGGCTGTTCGGATTGCATTTTGCAAGTATGGACGTTCGGCAGGATAGCCGCGTCATCCGGTCCGCAATGGATTCTGTGCTGACTGCTTCAGGTGAGGATGTACTTTCGTTTCGATCCTTGCCTGTGCAAGAACAGGTTGATCGGTTATTTGCTTGGACAGGGCGTGAGGACCTCGCAAAGTTAGATGTTGAGCGGCACCAAGATGTTCTGGATTCATTGCGTGTGATGCGCAAAATTCAAAAACAAAACGGAGAGCGAGCGTGCCATCGTTTTATCATAAGCAATTGCAGAGGCATCCTTGATGTCGCTACCATTTTTGCGCTATCGCGTGCTACGGGAGCTGATGAGGATGTGGCTCTTGACATTGTGCCATTGTTTGAAACCATTGCCGATTTGGAACGTTCATCCGAGGAGATGGAGGCCATGTATGCTCATCCAGTGTATAGAAGGCATCTACAGCATCGAAAGGATCGACAGACTGTGATGCTTGGGTTTTCGGATGGCACCAAAGACGGCGGGTATCTTCGTGCCAATTGGGCCATTTATCAGGCAAAACAAACACTTACGCAGGCTTCCAAAGCTGCCGATGTAACTGTTGTATTTTTCGACGGCCGCGGTGGTCCCCCGGCTCGAGGAGGTGGTAATACACATCGGTTTTATGCCTCCTTGGGGCATGATATTCAAAATGATGAAATTCAAACCACGATTCAAGGTCAAACCATTAGTTCCAATTTTGGCATTCCCAAGTCGGCTGGTTTTAATTTGGAACTGCTGCTAACAGCAGGATTGCAAAACCGTTTGTTTGAAGATCAAAGCAGCGAAATGTCCGTGGGTCAATCTGCTTTGCTTTCTGAACTGGGAGAATTGAGCTATCGCCATTACTCTCTTCTGAAAGAGCATGATCAGTTCATGAATTACTTGCAGACGTGGGGAACCTTGAAGTACTACGGGCAAACCAATATCGGAAGTCGCCCGACCAGCAGAAAGGGTGGAGGGAACTTGAATTTTGAAGATCTGCGCGCGATTCCTTTTGTAGGCTCATGGACCCAGTTGAAGCAGAATGTTCCAGGATTTTATGGTGTGGGAACGGCGCTGGAAATGATGGAGAAAGCGGGGCGGTTGAGCGAGGTGTCTAGCCTGTATGAGAAGAATCTTTTCTTCCGTTCTCTGATCGAGAACAGTATGCAGAGCATGGTTAAAAGCGACTTCCGTTTAACGTCTCATTTGGTTCAGGACCCTGTTTTTGGTGGGATTTGGAATCAAATCCATGAGGAGTACGAACGGACGGAGCGACTTGTATTGGCCATATCGGGTCAAACGACCTTGATGCAGCGAAATCCGCATATTAAAGAGAGCATTTCATTGCGTGATGGAATCATCCGTCCGTTGTTAGTCATTCAGCATTTTGCATTAACCCATTTGGCCGAAGAGCCTTCCGCTTCGAGTTGGGATCCTGAAGTGATGCGTCGATTGGTCGTTCGTTCGATGTTTGGAATCATCAATGCCAGCCGTAACGCGGTTTAGTTTTGGTGGAGTCCTCTAGAAAGGGCCAAATAATGAAGCATAAAAAAGGCCGCTGTAAAGCGGCCTTTTCTTTTGGAGAATCCCCGCGTTTAGCGCAAGCCAGACACGAAATCCATTTCCTCGATGAGGTTGTTGGCCCCTGCGAACTTGTCTAGAATCCACATGATGTAACGAACGTCTACAGAGATCGTACGTTGCAAATCGTGTTCGAAAGCAATGTCACCACTCATCGCTTCCCAGTTGCCATCAAATGCCAAACCGATGAGGTCTCCATTGCCATCAATGACAGGAGAGCCTGAATTGCCTCCTGTGATGTCTGTTCCATGGATAAAGCATACGGCTAGCTCTCCATTCTCATCAGCGTAAGGTCCAAAGTCACGAGCACGGATCAATGCGTCCAATGCGTCTGGAACAACGAATTCAGGATTGCTGTTGTCTTTCTTTTCAAGGATACCATTGGCTGTGGTGATGAAGTCATAGTTTACAGCATCAGCGGCCTTGTATGGAGCGATTTGTCCAAAAGTCAAGCGCATGGTAGAGTTGGCGTCAGGAGCAATGGCCTGATCGGAATCCATTTCACGAATCCCTTTCACAAGCAAGCGATATCCGCGGTCAAATTTCGCTTGTGCTGGATTCTGCATGCCCGCGAAATAGGTATTGATAGCGCTCTGTCCCACGATGATTGCGAGGTCCTTTTCGAGTTTCTTCATGGAAGGATTGGCAATGAATTCAGCACAACGGTCAGCATCAACGAGAAAGCTGTTTGCATACATTTTGTCCGCATACCGGTTGAAATCGTTTTTGTACTTATCCTGCACCAATTGGAAAAAGGAGGGGTGGTAAGCTGTTTCGATATCGTCGCGGAATTTGGTCATCAAGTTCACAAACAAATCCCGGTCAGTGCTTTGGTCGTATTCTCGATAAAAACCAGCGACGTAGTCTGTAAGCATTGCCTGTGCAGCAGCTACTTCTTCGGCATCTTCGCTGAATAAGCCTGCTGCCATGCGATTGAATCGGAAAGCAAACAAGGAAATGTCTGATCCAATCAATCCTGCTTCTAAGGCGTACACCTTGCCTTTGACTGAAGCGTCGGTGTCGGCGTAATAGCCTTCAATCAATTCCAGGGCCTCCCCATATTCAGCAAGGCGATTCGCATCTCCATTCACCCAGTCTGTAAATCGGGCTTCCAATTCAGCCTTTTCGGACTGTATGTTCAGGCGCTTGAGTCCTTTGGATTGACCGATATAATACTTCCAGTAGTTCGCTGTTTGCGCATACTTCGCAGCATACTGAATGCGAACGGCAGGATCGGCGTCCATGTGCTTTTTCATGGTTGTCAACTTCAAATCCCGAACTTCCACGACAGAGGGGTTGTACAAGCTCAGTGCTTGTTCGACTCCCCAGCTGCTCAAGAACCGATCCGTGCTTCCAGGATACCCCATGACCATCGTAAAGTCGCCTTCAGAAACCCCGTCCATGCTGATGCGCAAATGACGCTTTGGCTGGTAAGGAACGTTTGTTTCGCTGAATTCAGCTGGTTCGTTGTTCTCATCGGCGTAAATGCGCAGCATGGAAAAATCACCGGTGTGACGAGGCCACATCCAGTTGTCGGTATCGCCACCATATTTCCCGACACTTTCTGGTGGAGCTGCTACGAGACGAATGTCTTTGAAAGACTGATATTCAAACAAGTAAAATTCATTTTCGTAGTAGAAGCTTTTCAAGTCCAGCTCCTTGGTACCTTCAGGATTCATGAGGGCAAGGAGTGCCTTACTGGCTTCAGCAATCGTGGCTTGTCGAGTCGTCTCGTCCATATCTGCAGTCACGTCCGCCAGTATACGATCAGAGACGTCTTCGATGCGAACGAGGAAACTGATGTAGAAATCCTCAATGTGTTTTTCTTGGCCTTTTTCCAAAGCGAAGAATCCATCCGTGAGGTAATCATTGGCGGTAGAACTGAAACCTTGGATCGCATCATAGGCACAGTGATGATTGGTCAAAACCAACCCTTGTGACGAGATGACCTCACCCGTGCACGACCCTCCATTCAAGCGGACAATGGCATCTTTGAGTGAAGCATTATTGATATCGTAAATCTCTTCTGCGGTGAGGTTGAGTCCCATTTCCGACATTTCGGCCATGGTGATGCGATTCAGCATATTGACCAGCCACATGCCTTCATCGGCGCGCATGCTTGGTCCCTGAATAAACATCGTGGCTAGGAGGCCAATGGAGAGCAAATATTTCATATTCATGTTGATTGATTTTATTCTTGAAGTTGCCATTCCGAGGAGGCAATGAGTTGATCTAACAGGGTGTACAGTTCACTTAAGTCAGGGCCTCGGTAGCGATTCACTACGCGATGTCCGTTGATTTCAAGTATGGTCGAGGGAAGGTCCGTGACCATCGGGCTGTCGTAGAGGGCATCCAGCTTAGAGAAGGAAGCGAGTTCTTGAGCTTCAGTAATTTTCGCATTCCATCGCTTGGCCTCCTCGGTACTCAATGTTGCGCGGTAGCTTCCAAGTGCCAGATTGGCTAAAGCGCCGTCTCGAAACGGACGTGTGATGGTCATGGAAATGACGGTATCATCGTCCCATTGAAAGACAAAGGCTGGACACCGTCCAAAGCAAGCCGTTTTCTCGAAATAAACAGGCAATCCAATTGTTTCAACGACTGCATTGTTGGAAGCTACAGTTGCCTTAGGTCCTTTATTTGAACAAGACGCTAGGGCAATCACAACCAGCATGAATCCGATTTTCCCTGTCATATCACGGAGCTTATTTGTTGCCTTTTTTTCCTTTAATCTCCTTGGTCTTTGCAGCTTGTTCCTTCTGCATTTGTTCCAAACGTTCTTGAAAACCAGACTTCTTCTTTTTCGGCTTTGCCTTATTCACTTCAATCTTCTCACGAATCTTATTCTCGTCAATAAACCACGCCTTGATGGCAACCATTTGCCCCAGGCTGATGACGTTTGCTGCGAAGTAATACAAACTCAGTCCTGAAGCATAGCGGTTAAAGAAAAACAGCATCATGAACGGGAAGATCTGCTGAATAACTTTCATGTTGGGCATTCCAGCTTGCTGCGGTTGCGGAGGCTGGTTGGCCATTGTCATGCGCATGTAGAAGAATGTACTGGCTGCCATCATGAGGGTGAAACCACTCACGTGGGCACCATAAAACGGGATTTCAAATGGGAGGTCTAGAATGCTGTCGAATGCTCCCAAGTCGTCGGCCCAAAGAAACGATTCGCCCCGCAGAGCAATGTTGGATGGAAAAAACCGAAACATCGCATACAAGATGGGCATCTGCAAAAGCCCTGGGATGCATCCAGCGAGTGGGTTGACTCCGGTCTCTCGATACAGGGCCATGGTCGCTTGTTGCTTCGCCATAGCGTCGTCCTTATGCTTCTCGTTGAGCGCATCGATCTCAGGACGGAGCATCTTCATCTTGGCCGAAGACTTGAAGTTTTTCCACGTGATTGGAGACAACGCGAGCTTGATAATCAACGTGATCACCAGAATGATGATGCCCGCAGAAGCCATGTATTGCGTCAGAAACGAATAGAGAGGAAGGATTGCATGGCGGTTGACCCATCCAAAAATCCACCAACCATAATCTGTGATGCGGTCTGCTTCTTCCAATTCTGTGGCTTCAAGGGCCATTTGCTCATTGGGGCCAAAATAGAAGGTGAGATCAGCTGACGTATTGGAGCCGACTTGCGACCCCTTCAATGGTAGTGCAGCGCTGTACAACATGGTTGCTGACGTGTCCTCTTCAGCCAATACCGTTACAAGTTCAGCGCCAACACCAAAGCCTTCCGGTGTTGCCACCAATGCGGAGAAAAAATTCTGTTTGAAGGCCATCCATTCAAGTGGAAGTTCTGTGGTCAACTCATCGGAACGGCCATCTGAGAGGTAATCCCGACCCATGCCTTGTTCTTTGAAGTAGATAGAACTGTGCTGGACCTCCCACTCGAGCCCTTTTTCATTGTTCAAACCAGTGGCTTCCCACACCAGAAGCATATCCTCTTCGACCTCTTGATTCAAGCCTTCCAGAATCAATTGAGAGCTCAACTCATAACCGGATATGGTATGGGTCCAAACCAACGATTGATTTTCAGATACCTGAGACGTCAAGGTCACCGTACTATCGTTGATCTGATCACGATCAAAGTTGAGATCGGACAACGACACCGGGCCAATGGCGCCGTCGACATCCAAGATCAGTTCAAGGTTGCTTCGTTGTGGATCCCATAAGTTCACATCCTCCCCACTGTGGTAGTTTTTGAATTGAGACAATGATGCTTGGGTCGGCAATCCTCCACGGCTGGCGAGGGATACGTCAAGAAGTGAAGAACTCAAAAGGTAGGTAGTGTCGTTGCCTAACGCTCCGGCAGCTAGAGCGCCAAAACGAATCCGCAAGGCATCATCGAGCAACTCGAATTGCTCGATTTCTTGCGGCGCTAATGTAGCAGTCTCGATTCGCAGGGACTCTTGAAAGGCCATTTCATCAGCATTCGCAATGCTGTCAAGGCGCGCCGTTTGTTCCGCTGCTTCCAGTTCTGCGATGGCCGCCTGTCGCTGCTCTTCAGTAGGTTGTGTATACCAGATATATCCGATGTACAAGCCCACCATTAAGATGATGCCAATGATGTTATTTCGATCCATATTCGTTCGCGAAGGTAATAGGTTTTATGAGAGTGATAGCGCGGCTAGGTTACCACATTTCTTGGCCGTTTGCCATCCAAATATTCCGCTGCTTCATCACCAATTCTATCAACTCACGAACGCACCCTTTCCCACCGGGCCTGGAGCTGATAAAGTCGCACGCTTCAAGGATTTCGGGCGCTGCGTCAGCCGGGCATGCAGACAAGCCAACTTCTCGGAGCAACGGCAGATCAGGCATGTCATCTCCCATATACGCCACCTGTTCCAGGGTCAACCCCTTGTTGGCTAAGATGGTTTTCATGACAGCGACCTTGTCGCTACTTCCAATGTGAACATCCGTGACTCCCAAACTTTCCATGCGATTGATAATGGCCGTTTCACGACCTCCAGTGATGATCGACAAGTCAATTTTTTGCTTTGCAGCCCATTGCACGGCATAACCGTCTCGCACAAACGCTTGCCGCAATTGTCCACCGTCTGGCATTAGCAATACCGTGCCGTCAGTGAAAACGCCGTCGTAATCGAAGGCGAAGAGGGCAATTTTTGAAAAGTCAGGAATCGTGCTCATGGGAGGGGTCGCTATTTGAATCGTTTTTAGCTGGTTGTGCATGCATTCCTTGTATGCTGGCCGTCATGGCTTCATAGACAGAAAGCCATTCAGGGTTTGAGTTCAAGGCTTCTCGATGTGCCTGCAATACATGTTCTTCTCGCCGCAATGCAGGGCCAGTTTGCTGATTGAAAGACGCACCGACCGTTCCTTGCTCCAAAATTGTTTGAATGAGGGGCTCGAACGTGGACCACGGGAGTCTGGACTTTGCTGCCAATGCTTGCGCAATGGATAAGCTGTGGTTGCTAAAGTTGGAAGCAAAAACGGCAGCGAGATGAGCGGCTTTCCGTTCAATGTCTGACAAGCTATGGAGCTGTGATGCGATTTTTTGTGCAAAGGGCATCAACAGTTGTTGTGCTTCGTCGTCAGTTGCGTTGAGGACCAACGGGAAAGTCGAACCTGCGCTATTCGTTTCTTTGCGGATGGATTGAATTGGCCAAATAGCTCCTCCAGGTCGTGCTGGTAAGGGGAGCGACCCGCTAAAGTGCACAACCAAAGGACCTGTAGGCAAATTGGCAATGATCTCAAAAACGCTATCATCTGATGTAGCAACCAAAATGGCGTCCAATGTGTTCGGAAAATGTCTCGGAGATGCAAGGGGTTGGAGATCGGAATTCCAAGAGAGTGGCGATTGCTTGCGGTTATAACAGGCGACGATTTCGATGCCGTGTTCAAGCCAAGCACGACCCAGTGCCGTTGCAACGTTTCCTGAACCGATCAATCCAATGCGCCGAATGCTTTTCATGCGCTCTTGGATTGTTGGTCCCTTTGCCATCGCGCTGCGACGGCTAAGAACGAACCGATGGCCATGAGGATACATCCAATCCAAAGCCAGTTGATTTGCGGAAAAATCACCGCCTGCATCACCACGAAATCACGTCGAACCGAAATGTGCTCCCAAACAGTCAATTCCAAGGTTTCCGCTTGCGGGTTAAACGATTCAATCCGCATTTGGACTCCAAAGTCTTCAGCCTCATAAAGATCCGGGATGATGAGACTGTCCCGGACGATGTAGAGCGGTTCATGGGTCTGAATGCGTGTTTGGTTGTCCAGCTGAATGCAGGCAACGACAGCCAAGTCATCATCCAAGAGTCCACGAACGGGACGTTCCTCATCCCGGATCGCTCGCAAGCTATCAACGGTAAGCAAGGTTCTACCAACGAGCATGCTGTCGCCCACTTGAACGGTATGCGTTTTGCCTCCCATCCAACCGTTCTCATCGGTTTCGGGTGGTGTGACACGTCCCCATTTTATATGCGTATACAGGTCTTTGTGCAGCCAATGTCGTGTGTCCGGCTCAGGAGCGTTGCCCATTTGTTCATTGAGCTGAATCCGAGGTTCGAGTGTGAATAGCTGTTCTCCAGCAATTCCAGACTTCCAAATTTGAGCTTGATTCGCTTGACGCTCATTGGGGAAGGGGATGAACATCCAATGGTCTTCCATGTCGTCCGAAAACAGCTTGGAAGCTTCGTGCGTTTCGTGCGCTTCAAAGACCATTCCATCAAAGAAAACAACATCACCAGGAGCATAAGAATTCGGCACTCTTTCGAAGTAATCCATTCGAAATTTCACGTGTATTCCTTCTTGGTATTTTTCGCGGTAATGAACAAAATAGGGACCCATTGAGAGGGTGTCACCCTCCATGATCAATAGGTCTTCTCGATTGTTGAGTTCCTCATTCAGAGAACTGATGTCACCAATTTGATTTTTAGAAATGATTTCTTTCTGGCTGGTACTGAGGACTGCACCAAAGAGGACGAGTCCAAAACCAACGTGAGCCAGAGGGGATCCGATTTTTCTCCAGTGGCCGCGTGCGACGGTCATCAAGTAATCGAGGTTGGATGCTACGGCGAAAATTGCCGCAAAAAGGAGGGCAACCCGAGGGGATTCATACCATTCGTAAGGGAAGAAATACAGGAGCATTCCGATGAGAACGATGGATGCAATTAAGGGCAAAAACAGGGACCGCAGCACCCGTTGAATGTTCGATTGCTTGTATTTGAGCCATTGAGCAAATCCCATGGCCAACAGAATCAAAACAGCCAGCGGAATTTGAACCAAATGGTACGTTTGATCAAAGTCCGTTCCTGGCGCCAAATTGTGCTTGGCTAAATCCAGTAAAATGTCGCTGTTCCAACGTGTTCCCAATTGGGTGAGTTGGTCACTCCACGGTTCAAGAAACCGATTGAAAACGGGCAGGCTCGTTTGCCAAGTGATGTGCATCGCACTCACAAAAAGTAAGAGGGAGCCTACGAACATCCAAAAGTCTCGAGACCAGAGTGACTCTTCTTCTTTCGTTCTCTCGATGTCTTTTAAGTAAGCACGAACTCCCGCCGCAAACATGGTGGCAATGAATAAGGTAATGGCTTCGATGGCCCATCCTTTCAATGCTAGTAAAGTGAGCAATAGGCAAATGAAGAGCAAGGCACGGCGCCATTTTTTTGACTCGACCAATGCGATGTGCGCCAATGCAATAAAGCTGATGACATAGACCAAAAGCTGAGGTAAAATCCCACTATCGACAAAGCTGTGTACGGATGTATCCCCGAGTACGCCTGATTTGGTTAAAAACGTGCTGTAGAGGACGAGGATGAATGAGAGAAGCGGGAAATAATAGGTGCTAAATAACGCGGTGGGATGTTTGCGGTTCCTGTTAATGAGCAACAAGTGAGCACCAGCGACCAAAACGATCCATGGCACTAGAGAGGAGTTCTCAACAGGATCCCATGCCCAAAAACCACCAAAGCTGAGCGCTTCGTAAGCCCAGGCGCCTCCCATGAGGATGCCCGTGCCTAAAATGCCCACACCGAAAAAAGACCAACGCAAGGCAGGGCGCATCCAAGAGCGGTCCGAGCGGTTCATAAGCCCAGCAATGGCAAAAGCAAAAGGAACGGATGTGGAGGCAAAACCGAGGAACAGGGTAGGAGGATGGATGGTCATCCAATAATTCTGCAGCAACGGGTTCAGTCCTTGGCCATCTTGAAATAGCGGGAATGCAGTAAGATAGTCGGCTCGCGTTGTCCATGGCAATCCGAGATTGCTTGGAGCTTCGCGAAGCAGAAGGAAAGGGTCAAGACCCAATTGAAAATCGCCGAAGTAAATTCCCAAGAGCATGGAAGTCAGAAAGACTTCAATTGCTGCCAAAACAGCCATCACTTGAGGCGTCCAAATGGTTTTTTTTCGGAGTAGAATCAGTCCGAGCACATTGTGCCAAAACATCCACAGTAAAAACCCGCCCTCTTGCCCGCCCCAAAACGCGCTAAAGATGAAGCGCATGGGCATCGCATTGTTCAGGTGCTTCCAGATGTATTGAAACTCATACCGGTGACTCGCAAACAAGAAAAACACCATACCGATGGTTGCAAACGTACTCCAAGCATGCACTTGAAAAGCTCGTTTTCCCCACTGATACTCCCCACGAATGAGGGAAACGACAGCAACAAGAGATGAACCAAACGCTAAGGCAATTAGAAAGCGGCCGATCCAGGCTGCTTCAATCCACTCACCACTGAATAGTGTTTCCATTAAGAATTAGGATAGGGGGTCCTCGTTTTCTGAAAGAAGAACGTGGTTGTTCTCATTGTACTTCGAAGGGCATTTCATGAGCATTTCCGTAGCATGAAATTCACCGTCTTTCATGGTGCCGTAGAGATCAATGGACTCGCTATTTTCGAGTCCTGTCGGCTTCGCTTTCAACAGTCTTACCGGGCGTCGGGCTCCCGATTTATCCTCCATGAGGAACACGGTTAAGGTAGGGTCCGTTTCTGGGTCGTAAACGACGGGCTCTTCGCGTACCAAAGAACCCGAAATCTTACATTCTTCACCCACCATGCTCTCGGCTTCTATAAACCCTACAGAGCGACTTGTTGATGTGAATGTCGCGATGAACGTGCCTACCAATGCGGCGACTAAAATTAAGCTGACAATGTGCGATTTCTTCATGAAAATAGTCCTTTAGTCAGAAGGGGCATTCTTTTTTGAATTCAACAACTTCTCCATTTTACTGAGTCGGTTTTCCGCGCGTAACAGCCACCACGCCATTCCAATGAGAATGACACAGGCTACTCCAACGACAACGTAAGCCTTCCCTGATCCTATGAACCAACCTTCTAGTGGGTTTGTTTGCAAAAGAATAAACATCATGGCAACAATTCGATTTGGCGGTTGACGCGCTTCATGCGCAACGTGACGAGGTACATCCAAATTCCGAGCAGCATCCATCCAATAATCGCCGGATAAAAGACCGCTCGCAATGCACTATTCAGGTCATACGTATTGAATCCTGGATTCCCGCCTTTTCCCGGGTGTAGGCTTTCTGAGAATCTTGGGAGCACCATGAGTAAGATGACAAGGATCACAAAGGCAAACAGATTGTACACAGCGGATAAACGACTTCGGAGTCGCTCATCTTCAATCGCTTGACGCAATACCATGTAACCAGAATACACCAACACCGTGACTAAAGCACCGTTGAGTTGCGGGTCATCCACCCACCAAGCGCCCCATGTAAACCGCGCCCACAGACTCCCTGTGAGAAGCCCTAGGACTCCAAACCAAAGCCCAACCTGAACACTCGCTTCGGCACGTTGGTCATCCAATTCATTCCGCGGATTGGAAATTAGCTTGATCGAAGAAACAAATCCGATTCCCATCAGTAAGAACATCGTGAACCACAAGGGGACGTGCAGCATCAAATTTCGAATCGTCTCGATGATTCTCGGCTGATAGGGGAAGTGAAAGCCCAAATTCCCAGGGTGTTCAACAAAGGAAGGTGCGGGCCAAATTGCTTGAGCATCGATGAAACGGTCCGAAAGAAAGAGCCCGTTTTCAAGGAGCAAGGTGCCGTCCACCGGGTGATTGATCAAGACGTTCCAAGACTTTGCGGGCAAGGAGTAAGGCAATGTCAATCCGACAGTCGCATGGGTGGCGTCGTCCACTCGAATAACTTCCAGAGCGGCCAGTTGGCTTTTTGACTTGACAAACACCTGAAGTGCATCCGGGTTGTCATCCCAGTGAGTCCCATATCCGATGAGTTGGTATTCGGGTACAGAACGGTTTTCAGTCGACGACGAGATGACGCGGTCGACATTCTGAAACTCCAATAAACCCGGGCCGAGAGGCACCAAAAAGGTGATGGCAAAAACATAGGCCAGGAGCAAAATCCCAAGTGCTTTCCAAAGAGTGTTTTTCATCGCGAATCAATCACGCCAAAGGTAAGGGAAGAGAATGAAGCCAAGGGCACCAATGCCACCAGTTAATGCTGCCAAGAAAAGCAAATGATGTGCGGTATCGATCCATAGAATCCCATTTAGGATATCCGTTCCATAACGCGTTGAAATCAAAACAATTGGAATGATAAGAGGCAATCCCAGAACGGCGGTTAATCCAAATCCAGCACCTGCCCGCGAGGAGATTGCACTCAAGACACTCAGAAGCGAGGCAAACGCCAGCGCAGTGCACTCTAAGCCCAAAAGAAAAGACAGACCTTGGCGTGGATTGAAATGTTCTGAACCCAAGAAGAGCGTGAATGAAAGAAAAATCAGGACTGACAACGCACTCAAAATAGCCGAGTAGAATGTCATTCGAGCCAGGATCCATTCTCCAGGTCGCAGTGTTGCCTTGAGATACTTGCGCATGGCCTCCGAGTCTTCTGGCCAAGGTTTGGCGACTGCATTGAACGCAGAAAACATGAGGACGACCCAGGCCAAGGCATTCCACGTTTCAGAGGACGCCCTTCCGCCCGCAACTTGATAGCATGCATAGACAGATGCCAGTGCAAAAAGTAAGAGACCTGCCAATCCATGCTTTTGTCGCCATTCCATTCGGAATGCATGGGCCGTTAAAAAGCGGTATCGGGACCAAGCAGATGATTGGCTCATGTGTTCACTCATTAGTGCAAAAGGTTCATGGGTTTTGCAATAACTTGGAACAGTCGGGCCATGTTTCGTGCGTCTTCAATAGCGCGGTGTTGGGTTCCAGAATATGAAAGCCCCTCTAGCTCCAAAGCCGACTTCAAACCGATCTGGTTTTTACTGCCCTTCCACTTGCTGTAGTGATGCTGCAAACACGCATGATAACGCAGCCAGGGCATGTCAACGTCATGCAATTTGCCGTCGTTTAACAGCTGACGCTTGTCAAATTCGCCCCAACTCATCAATACCGTGCGCACCGCATTTGGAGCCATCCAGTCTTCGAAGTCTTCAACGGCTTCATCGAATGGAGGTGCCCCGTCTACGTCACGTTGCGTGATGCTCGTCAGTTCGCTACAGAATGGGGATATTTTTGGATGCAATTTGGGTTTGATAAAGGCACAAAACTCATCGATAATTTCGAGAGATTCGTTGACTTTAACAGCCCCAATTTCGATGACCTCCACGTGCTTTGGAGCTCGGCCCCTCCAGCATGTAGCTTCCAAATCGTAAATAATGAAATGGCGCTCCTCCATGTGTCGCAAAGATACAATGCAGGGAAAAGCCATTCTTTAGAACTTGCCAACCCCAAGCACAGAATGATGAACACTCCAAAAAAACTAGTGGTTTTAACGGGCGCAGGAATGAGTGCCGAAAGCGGCATCCCAACCTTTCGTGGTGCAGATGGGCTTTGGGAGGGACACCGCGTTGAAGAGGTGGCAACGCCTGAAGCGTGGAATTCGACCCCCTCTTTGGTGCGGCATTTTTACAACGAACGGAGGAAGCACTTGATGCAATGTCATCCGAATGCAGGTCATCGCATCTTAGCCCAATGGGAAGAATTCATTGATGTCCAGATCATCACCCAAAACGTGGACGATTTGCACGAGCGTGCTGGCTCGACCAAAGTGCTCCATTTGCATGGTAAGCTCGTCAATGCCCGAAGCACGGGGCCAGGAGCCGAAGCATTTGCCATGCGGGAGTGGGAGATGAAATCAACGGATCGGTGTGCAAAGGGGTTTCCAGTACGCCCGGACATTGTCTGGTTCGGTGAGGATGTGCCGGCGATGGATGCATCCATCGAATTGGTTCAAGCAGCGGATTGTGTTTTGGTGATAGGGACCGCATTGCAAGTGTATCCAGCGGCGCACCTCGCCTTTCAAGCGGCTGAGCATGTTCCAGTTCACGTGATTGATCCGGAAGCAAACAGTTTGCCTGCGGGCAATGCGATTCGCTGGCCCTTCGTTGCTTCGAAGGGGTTGGAAACCTGGGGAGCGGAGCACTTCCCTAAAAACCTGCGCTAGTCAAAACGGCGTTCCTTCCATTTGGAAGGCGCGGTTTGAGAACTCGATGTAAGTGGCTTTGGTCGTCGCTGTTGGATTAGCCCAACGGTCAATGCGGCCAGTTCAGAATCAGAGCAGCGGATCTCTCGATGCAATTGTTCTGGAGTGAAATGCGTGTCCACGAACTGCGTGTCAAAATCCCCGCTTCGGAATGCCGGGTGATTGATTGCAAAGCGACCAAATTGTAAAGTGGTGGCGACCCCTGTTATTTCGTAATCATCGATTGCTTGAATGCAGCGCTCAATCGCCACTTCTCGGGTAGGCCCATGAACGACCAATTTGGACAGCATGGGGTCGTAGTAAATGGAAACTTCTTGCCCTTCTTCAACGCCGTCATCCACACGGATTCCGGGTCCTGTGGGAGGGACATACCGACTCAAAACTCCGGTGTCTGGCAAGAAGCCCGTGGCAGCATTTTCGGCATACACCCGGACTTCAATGGCGTGTCCTCGAATTTCCAAGTCCTCTTGTGAAAAGGAGAGGGGATGGCCTTCAGCGATCCGGATTTGCTCATAAACGAGGTCGATTCCTGTGATACACTCTGTGACGGGATGTTCCACCTGCAAACGGGTGTTCATCTCGAGAAAGTAAAAACGCTTCTCAGCATCCAATAAGAACTCGACTGTCCCAGCACCGATATAATCACAACTGCGAGCCACTTCAATGGCTGCGGCTCCCATTTCGGCACGTAAGGCTGCATCCAAAACGGAAGAAGG
This sequence comes from uncultured Flavobacteriales bacterium, assembly GCA_963934215.1. Classification (GTDB taxonomy): domain Bacteria; phylum Bacteroidota; class Bacteroidia; order Flavobacteriales_D; family Sanyastnellaceae; genus UA16. Next base: position 21,844 of record CAWVYB010000007.1, read on the forward strand.
AGCTTCTTCAATCACTTTCTGATGCCTTCGTTGGATGCTGCATTCCCGGTCAAATAGATGCACCACGGTGCCGTGCATGTCCGCAAGTACCTGGATCTCAATGTGACGAGGAGAAGTGACAAATCGTTCGAGAAAGACAGCGCCATCTCCGAAGGAATTGATTGCTTCAGATACCGCACGGTCAAAGTGCGATGGCAATTCTTCAAGCGTATGTACGATGCGCATGCCTTTTCCTCCGCCACCTGCGCTTGCTTTAATCAACAAGGGGAATCCAATGGTCGGAGCGACTTCCAAGGCTTGTTTCACCGTATGAACTGGAAAGTCTGTGCCCGGAACCAACGGCACATCAAATGGCTTAACATTTTCTTTCGCGGCTAATTTGGATCCCATGGTCATCATGGCCCGTTCCGATGGTCCAATGAATATAATTCCTGCGTTTCGGACGTTTTTCGAGAACTCCGGGTTTTCAGAAAGAAACCCATATCCGGGATGAATCGCGTCTACTCCCAATTCCAAGGCGACCTCGATAATGCGGTCTCCGAGTAAATAGCTTTCAGATGAGGATGGAGGGCCGATGCAAACGGCTTCGTCTGCGAACCGAGCAAAGGGGGAGTCTGAGTCGGCTTCTGAATAGACAGCTACCGTTGTTATACCCATCTCGCGGGCAGTCTTCATGATGCGCAAAGCAATCTCTCCACGATTAGCGATGAGTACTTTTCGTATGGACTGAATGGGTGTCTTCATCAAGCATGGGGTTCAATTCCAAAAGCATCCCCAATGGGAATGCAAGAAAAGAAAAGTGGGGCAAGCGATTCCTATCGCACCGCTACAACCGTCTACCCTTGCTGCCTTCCGGCCCTGGGGGAGTTGACGGGAGCTAGTCGTAAGAGACTTGCCCCGTGCAAAGATACCATCAAATTGATGGGTGTGCTACCTTGCGGCCATGAATTTGAATTCTTTGACCCTGCAACAGGGTGCGGCAGCAGGAGGGCTGATTGTTCTTCTCCAATTGATAGCCTATCTCATGGGGGTGGAAACGTTACTGGGCTCTTGGCTTGGGGCGGGACGTTTTATTTTGGTTGTTGTGGCGATGGTACTGGCGTGTGTCGCAATTCGAAAGGAAGAAGGTTCGTTGACCTATGGACGTGCTGTTGGGCAAGCTTGGTTGGCCGGAGGGATCGCCTCACTGATTGGCGTTCTGTTCATGGTGATTATGGGGGTGTTTGATGGTCAATTGATTGATCATTTGCATGAAGCCACGTTGGTCAACATTGAAAAGGAAATGGGATCTTTTGCATTTGCCATGGATGATGGAGCGATGCAAGAGGTAGAGGGCCAAATACGTTGGATGCTGGGCCCCACGGGGCAGTTGTTTATGTGGACCATAGGAATGTTGTTTTGGCTTCTTGTTGCCGCAATAGTGGGCGCTATTTTTAAGCGACCGTCCCCACATTCGATTCAGTAAATCTTCAGCTCTCAAAAAAAGATTGAATCAATGACTACGTTAAAGGAATCGATAGACCTGAGTTTGGTTGTCCCGTTGTTCAATGAATCTGAGAGTCTTGTTGAACTCAAAGCATGGATCGATCGGGTCTTAGCGGAGCGTGCCTATGAAGTCATTTTTGTGGATGATGGGAGCAAGGACAACTCCTGGGAAATCATCGAGCAATTGCATGCCGCCGATCCTGAGCGTGTCGTGGGCATTCGCTTTTCCCGGAACTATGGAAAGAGTGCCGGTCTACAGAAAGGATTTGAGGCAGCTCGAGGTCGTATTGTCGTTACGCTCGATGCGGACTTACAGGATTCCCCTGAAGAAATTCTGGATATGGAGCGCTTGATTTTGGAGGAAGGGTATGACCTGGTTAGCGGTTGGAAGAAAAAACGCCACGATCCGCTGTCCAAGACCATTCCAACTCGACTTTACAATGCGGCTACACGCTGGGTAAGTGGTATAGCATTGCATGATTTTAATTGCGGTTTGAAGGCGTATCGACTTGAGGTCGTAAAGGCCATTGAAGTCCAAGGCGAAATGCATCGTTACATCCCGATTCTGGCCAAAGATGCGGGCTTCAATCGCATTGGAGAGCAAGTCGTTCAGCACCAAAGCCGAAAATATGGGACGACTAAATTTGGCATGGAGCGGTTTATGAACGGCTTTTTGGATTTGATGACCATTGGTTTCATGTCGCGTTTTTCGAGAAAACCCATGCATTTTTTCGGTGCTTTGGGTGTACTGCTGTTCTCCCTGAGCCTGCTCGGGTTTGGTCTCATCGGCGGGAACAAACTGTGGGCCATGTCGCAAGGGCTGCATGCGCGCAATATTACAGAGCTCTCCGAGTTTTATCTGGCATTGATTGGCATGGTCATGGGGTTGCAGTTCTTCCTCACCGGCTTCTTAGCCGAAATGACATCCCGCACAGACGCTTCCCGAAGAGATTATCAGGTAAGTACAGAACTTGGTCGGACTGGTCTTGAAGATTGACCCGGTCTCATTGTGTGGTCGAATGACCGGATATCCTGCGAGTAATTCCCATTGGACCGAACACAGTCCCATTCAGTAATGATGGATCGCGAGGCAATCGAAGCGTGTTGCCCAAAAGACGGATGAGAATTCAGTCGGAAATCACACCAGACCCGATGCATTCGTCGCCATCGTACCATGCCGCGAATTGTCCTGCAGCGATGCCTGCCTGCGGAAGTTCAAATTCGATGTAGTAGCCATCTTCGGACCGTGTGATGGTTCCCTGCTGCAAGGGTTGTCGGTACCGAAATCGGAAAGACCAGCTGGACTGTCGATCTCCAATTTCCATTGCGAGGTCTTCACGAATCCAATGCACTTCTTCTTCACGCATAAAAAGTGCCTTGCGGTTCAGACCAGGGTGTTCGGCGCTTTGCCCGACGTACAGGTGGTTGGTGACCACGTCTTTAGCAAGTACAAATAAAGGTTCTGCTTTGCCGCCGACTTGAAGCCCTTTTCGCTGACCAACGGTAAAGAAGTGAGCGCCTTGGTGGCGTCCGACCACTTGGCCTTGATCGGGACTGAACGCATACGCGTGCGCATCCATTTTTGGGGAATCAGCGCTTAGCACTTGCCGCTCAGCAAACATGGGGTGGCTCTCCTCGATTTCAATTATATCGCCAGGCTTGACCTCTAGTTGCTGCTGTAAAAACTCAGGAAGGCGGACCTTTCCAATGAAACAAAGGCCCTGACTGTCCTTTTTCTGCGCTGTTGGCAATCCGATTTCTTCAGCGAGTGCCCGAACATCGGGCTTGAGCATGTGACCAATGGGGAACAAGGCTTGCTCAAGTTGGGCTTGGTTCAACTGGCATAAAAAATAACTCTGATCCTTGTTCGGGTCTGCGCCCGCAATCAATCGATGGGTTTCGCCTTTCGGAGTATTGACCGTGTCCTTTTGGCAATAATGTCCGGTAGCCACAGCCTCTGCGCCGATGCTTTTGGCTGCATCGAGGAACAAATCAAATTTAATTTCGCGGTTGCATAAGATGTCTGGATTTGGAGTCCGTCCTGCTGCGTACTCATCAAACATGTAATTGACAATGCGCTCGCGATACGCGTCGCTGAGATCGAGCACTTGAAACGGGATTCCCAGGTGCTCAGCTACGAGTACCGCATCGTTGGCATCATCTATCCAAGGACAAGCGTTGTCTATGATCACCGATTCATCGTGCCAATTGCGCATGAAAAGTCCAATGACCTCATGTCCTTGTTTTTGCAACAAGTAGGCTGCCACGCTAGAATCAACACCTCCAGATAGTCCGACCACTACTCGCATGGAACAAAGTTAGTTCGCTTGCAATTGCAAACAGCAATCAAAATCGCCCCCTTGAGAAGGGCGTCGATTGAATATTTGCAATTCAATGGTTTGGTTATAAATTGACAACGCACAGGCAACCCTCGTTTGTGCTTCACGTTATAACTACGGCGAAAGCCATGTCTGAGACAGAACTCCGAAATCACATTGAAGGATGCAAGCGGCAAAACCGCTCTTCCCAAAAATGGTTATTTGACCGGTACTACCGGTTGATGTTCGGGATATGTCTCCGTTACGCATCGGACCAAGATGCTGCTCAAGACATTGTGCAAGAGGGGTATCTTAAGGTGTTTAACAACATCGAAGGGTACACTTCGAAAGGTTCTTTTGAAGGTTGGATGCGGCGCATTATGGTGAATACAGCCATCGATGCGATCCGTCGAAATAAAGCTTCCGGATGGATTCTGGCAGATGAAAACGCGATGGATTTGTTGGCCAATGAAGTTGTCATTGAAGAAGATGATGCGGAGTTGGACTTCACGGTGCATGATGTTTTGGAGGCAATGGAACACTTGTCTCCAGTGTACCGAACCGTATTTAATTTGGCTGTTTTTGAAAATATGGGCCACCAAGAAATTGCCAGCCAATTGGAGATTTCTGTAGGCAGCTCGAAGTCAAATTTGGCCAAAGCGCGTAGAAATATGCGGAGTATCTTAATGAAGAGTCGAGTTTCTAATGGATAGAATGACGAATGATAAAGAGTAGAATTGAAGATAGAATGGCTGAGGCCTTTGATGGTTTTGAACCTGAAGTTCAAGGCCAATGGAGTGACCTGGAACAGCAGTTAGATGCTCAAGGTACCGTTCAAGATGTGGACATGGTCAAACGTGTTCGCTCTGCTGAGCGATTCGCAATCGGCGCAACTGCTGTTGCCGCTGGTTTGACTTTGTGGATGGCCTATCCGCTCATTTCGGAATCTACCACGGATACGGGTGGGCAGGTTACAACCGTGGTGATCGATGAGGTTGAATACGACGGATTGCCGACTGAACACCTTACGGACTTTAATAATGATTTTGGGATGGAGTCAAACATGAAGATGGACCCTGAAGCTCCGGTGTCAGGAAGCCACGCACGTTTAATCTTTCCAGATATTTCGGCGCGAACCTCCAATTCTGTGAAGATGTCTGTTGTTGAGTTGGACGCCACTGAAGATGTGGTCGAAGCAACTCGAGTTCATCTCGTGGTACAACAAGATTTGGATGTCACGGAACCCACTGTTGCTTCACCTAGAACGACTCTGGTCGTCGAAGAACTGAATTCAGTGACGCTCGTGAGTTCTGTAAAGGAAGCATGCGAAGGGACTGAAGTGGATTTTGCATTGGAAGAGTTTATGGATAGCGGATCTATTCTTTGGAATTTTGGTGACGGTGCATTTTCCCAAGAACGAACACCCTCTCATATTTTTGATCGTCCTGGTTCGTATGACATTACGGTCTCTGTGCGATCTCATGACAATGGTTTTATTCGAACTAAATCGATTGAAGATATGATTGTAGTGCGTCCGAAACCGGAGGCTTCGATGGATTGGGAATTTGGATGGAATAAGGGCAATGGGGTGGAAGTTCAGTTAGTAGATGCCACACAAAGAGCCAGTAGTTCGACTTGGGTGATGACAGATCAGGCGTTGAACGGCTCACGCATCACCATCCGTGAACCGGGATTATATCCGGTCAATTTAGTCGTTAGCAATGCCTACGGATGCCAAGATGTGGCCATAGGGAGTATTGAAATTGGAGACCGTCATGATGCAGGAGCTCCGTCGATTTTTTCTCCAAATGGAGATGGAAGGTATGATACGTTTTTACCTGAAGCTGCAAATGATGTTTTCGCTCCTTGGCTGTTCACGGTGTTCAATAGTGCCGGCGAATTGGTTTTCGAAACGAATGCGGTTGAGAGTCCTTGGAAGGGTGAATTAATTGGAGGCGGAAAGGCTCGCTTAGGAGAACGCTATTTTTGGAATCTAGAGCAGACGAACCGCAACGGTTCCAAGCGGATGTACTCCGATGTTGTTCGGATTGATGGTTGAATTGCCTCTTTAAATTTGGGGAGTGTTGCTTTATACTGAACGCTTGTTTAATAGTCGGAAAGCTGTGCAACCTATAAGTGGGTGTTTAGGTTATACTTTTGGTATGCTGGAACATTAAATTTCCCTAATGAATACATTCGAATTGTTGTTTTCTCAGAAGTCATTTCAATTGCGATTGAAGTCATTCATATTCGGGTTAGTGCTTTTGATTGCTGGGCAAGTAGGACATTCTCAAGTCATGATTTCCGATGGAGGAACGGTTACGACTTGTGGAGATATTTTTTATGACGATCAGGTTGGAGCGGCTGGTGATGGAGGTCCATATACCGACAATGATTACATACTCACCTTGTGTCCAGACGTGCCGGGAACAGCAGTTTCGGTAACCTTTTTAGGGTTTGATGTTCAGACAAATCCCAATCCCAATAACAACGATGTCTTGTATGTTTTTGATGGGGAAACAACGGGCGCTCCGATGGTAGGTGCGGGTTCTGGAAACTTATTTGAGGACATGACGATCACCGCGTCGATCAATAACCCAACGGGCTGTTTGACGTTTCAATTTGTTTGCAACAACGGTGCTTCCGGAGGGGACATTGGATGGGCTGCGGACATTTCTTGTGTAACACCGTGTACGTATCCAGCTTCTGCCTTTGAGATGGTGGACCCAGAACCTTTTGATAACATCAACCCAAGTGTAGGTATTTGTCCGCTTCAGGATGTTTCTTTTGATGGAAGCGCTTCTTCTGCGGATGGGGTGCCTTTGGCTGATTGGATTTGGAATTGGGGCGATGGAAATGTGGAAACGACAACAAGCCCGCTTGCTTCTCACAACTATGAAGAGCCGGGAGAATACTTGGTGACTCTGGTCGTTGAGGATGAAAACCAGTGTAACAGTGTCAATTTGGAACCGTATCAGGTTCTGGTTTCAACCATTCCTATTTTTAACGC
>CAWVYB010000008.1:0-28414 GCA_963934215.1 uncultured Flavobacteriales bacterium
CTTGCTCATTCTACTCAGTTCATTCGGAGAATCTTGCCCAGAATGAAACTTTCAAAAATCCTCCTTTGGCATGCCGTTTGGGCACTGAGTGCTTCCATTCTTTTCGCAGGGTGCTCCACTGTTTCAGAGCCTGCAGCCAAATTCACCCCCCCTGACTGGGTTGGTTCATGGCAAGGAATTCAGCCGGAGTATCCCATGAAAGACGCTGGCGGTAACGTCATTTATATCCAAGGACAAGAGGCCCAAGTCAAGTCAAGCACATTCATTTTTGTCTTGCAGCCCTCTGGAAAAGTAGCCCTCACGCAATCCATTGCAGACGGTCGGATCATGGAGTTTCAAGGACGATGGAATCCCATCGAATCCATGACCTCAAGAAACCCCGGAAAAGAGCAAGAAACAGCCCTAGGAATCAACTGCGAATTAGCCGCCTCCAATGGAGCCTATCGAAATTACATCCTGCGAGCAGACACCCTTCGACAAGCAATCATCTGCAATGGAACTCCAAGAGAGCCGCGCTTTGAATTGACCCGATTGCTTAATCGTTAACTCAACCGCCCGCTTCTCCAGATTTACTTCAAGTAATTCAGTTGTCGGTATGCTTTATTCCTTATCGACGCACTCACGATCATCGCCACAGGAAAAACAACAAGCGCCACAGGCCCAGTAATGATTGAAGCCCAAGCAATCTTGGATGCAAGTCTCGATTTTCTGAGCAAGTCTTTGACATCGACTAGTTTGGCATGCAGAACCTTAGAGTCAGTTTGGTTCGTTAGCAAGGCAATCGTATTCACCTTGTACGCCCCCTTCGAAGTTTGCTCTGGTTTTGCTCTCCAAACATGCGAATCAGCTGTTTGGACCTCCTTTATTTCAACTGCCGACATTGCCTCACTTTCTTCAGTCGGCCGAGCCTCTACTTGATCTTCAGTCGGCTGAACCTCTACCATTATTTCAGTTGGATTCGCAGACCACGTGTTCCTAGAATCAAACTGAGCCAATCTCCTTTCTTGTTTTGCGCGCGTTTTTTCGATTCGTTTCATAGCATCCTCTATGACATACTCACCATGAAGAGGATTTTCAAGTTTTGCATTGTGTACTTCAAAGAATTCTTTAAGAGCCAGAGCTCCTTCGATGTTTTCAGTTTTTGAAAGCGCCTTGAATTGAATCAAAACGGTCTTGAGAGAGTCTCTTGAAATCGCAGGTGCATCTTGCGACCAGCTTGACTGAACGCTGAAAAGGCAACACAGTATAATAATAGAATTCTTCATGCGGCTCAAGATATAGATAAGCTCCTTTGCTCAGTCCTCCCAACGGCTGTAACTTGACTAATCGCCCATTAATACCCCTCAAGCCTCTTTATTATCCGATTAGTTTAACTACATTGGGGTTGAATTCACCAAATTCACCTGAACTATGAATCGACTCCTTACCCTAGTCCTTTTCATTTTCCTTTCTTCCACAGGCTTTGCACAGCTCACTGGAATTGTAGGGGAGGTGGTCGCCGATCATGACACCACAGGAATTGAAGGGCTCGAAGGCTGGAAGACTTACCGGATCTATGCCGAATTCGCTAACCCCTTGGATGAAATTTCCGCTATTTATGGTGACACCGACTCACCTTGGAGTGTGAATGCTGATGGGGGGTTTTATCATTCGGGGTTGGGAGGCGATTTCGGCTGGAGTATTAACGCAACCATTGCATCCTTCATCCCTGAAGTGGCTTTTGACTCCTGGTTCACGCTTCATGCATCCAATTCAAATGAAGTCAATGGCCTCGCCAATACCATCGGCTTGAATGAATCGACTTTTTCTTCATTCAATTCGGGAGGAGACTTTGAGATCAACTCCTCCATTGGAGCTTCCATTTTCACGTTGGCAGGAGATCCGATGGGCCAAGCAGGAGATGACCTGCGCGTGTTGATCGCTCAACTGACGACCGAGACCCCTCCGACCGGCCTATTCAATCTTCAGGTGTTTGGAGAAGGGATGCAAAATCAAAGTTACAACCATGTGGGAGTGCCCATCGCGTATGCTTCCACAGGTGATGACGTCCTAGGATGTACGTACCCATCTGGTTTCAACTACAATCCAGAAGCCACGGCAGATGATGGTTCGTGTGAATTTGAGGGGTGTGCAGACACCCTGGCCCTGAACTTTGATGAACACGCCACGCTTTCTAACGAAAGCTGTCTGTATTTGGGCTGCATGGATCCTTTTGGGATCGATTATGATGCGACAGCCAATGTGCCTGGGATGTGCGTGTACTCTGCGGCCTGTGCCTCAGATTTTGACAGCGATGGACTGGTCGATGTCACGGACTTGTTGCTCTTTTTTGAGACGTATGGATACAGCTGCGGAGAGTAAGCGAGTAAACTGAATCTTGCGGAAATACGCGACCTACGCCACCTGTCATTCATTCCGATGTCTCGCCCCTTTTAGGTCTTAAGCAAAAACAGCTATGGCCACGAATTTAAGTTATCGCATACGTTAGGCCGTTGTATTTCATATCAAAATTGATTGACGAATCATTCACGTGATCCATCTACAACATGAATGCATCGATCATGAAATCAGAGCTTGTTGCACCTTCCCCAAAGCTTTGGTAACAAAATTCACCAAGAACCCAAAGCCTCCTTCATCTCAAGGACCTTCGCAACATGGGACTTGTGCTCGCTTCGTTTCGTGTTGACAGCACTTTTTTCAACAGCCCCCATGATCATCAGTACAACGCCGGTCACTATGGCCAAGGCGACAAAGGGTACAATCTTATTGAAACTATCTCCTACGGTAAGTGATGCCAAGGCCACCGCGCCTCCAAACGCCGCAAGCAATCCGATCCACGTTTTAGCACGGGCATTTTTGATGCTTGACGGTGATTCATAGTGAACGGGCAACTCCAATTCTGCGGCCCTTTTCTTCGCTTGATCTTTGATGTCATCAAAAGATTCCAAAAGCTCATCTGCCAATTTCTTGACATCGGGCTTGTCAACAATCTTGAGAACATCTTCAATGAAATCTCGGCTCTTGTACATCCAGCTTTTCATCACTTGGATTTCTCTAGGGCTGCTAATCGGCATTAGATCACCCAAGAAATCCTCCATGGCATTCTCCAATTCTACCAATTTCTTTTTGGCCGAACCCACTGTGGATGGAAGATCACCATTGACCACCCGATCCAAGTCGTGTCGGTAACTTCTTCTTTTACCTGCATATTGCTGAGACGTATCCGCAGAACGCACCATCCGAATGGGTGTGGAATGTGCGTCGCCAAAGGCTTGGTTAGACACCACCTTTCCCGCGTCTCTTCCCACTTGGCGCACCATCGCTCGGAGGAATGCTTCACCTAGACTTCTTTTTGCCATGCGTCTTTGAGTTAAAGAGTAATTAAGTGCTTCATTTTAAACAATTTGGTATGACTAAACTAAGTAAATCGGCTATACTACTCTCAAATCGCGATTACCATTGAGAGACTGGCAAACAAAAACGCCTGCAAATCAATGACTTGCAGGCGAATCGTGTAGTCCCGTTGGGACTCGAACCCAAAACCGTCGGCTTAGAAGGCAGATGCTCTATCCAGTTGAGCTACGGGACCATGCTTCTTGAAGCGGTGCAAAGATGCGAAAACGCAAATGCATTACCTTAGTGAAAACTGCATATCTGATGACCGATTTTGCCAATCCAGCACAAAGCTCCTTTCTATCCTGCTACACCGACATCTTGAAGGTGCTTGGAACGAGCCTATTACTTAGCCTCTCGTTGGGCATTTCGGTATCCCATGCACAGTGTTCACATCCTGAGATGCCTGTGTCTTTATTCACCTCGATTGAGTTGTTAGAAGAGGAATGGCCAACTCACACGAAAGATTTGCACGTGGGACTTGAATTGAATCAACCTGCTTTTGCTGATTTGAGAAAGCACAAATACACTGAGCTGGACTTGCGCTTGCCATTTTTGAATGGCAAAGAATTGCTCCTTCAACTTGAATTGTTCTTGCCATTTTCAGAAAACTTCTTGATTGGACGCACCCAAGAAACGGGCAAGTTTGTCGAAGAAAATTACCTTCCACAACTCCTCTCCTATCGCATTATTTCTCCTGGCATCCGAGGCACCATCGTCATCATGAATGACCGCGTCATGGGAACATTCCAATACAAAGGACAGCAATACGATGTGTCCGCTTTACGCGGAGGAGTTGAGGGCAAGCACGTGTTGTTTTTGCTTTCTGACGCAGCACATGCCATGGAATTCGAATGTGGTGTAGACGAGTTTGCACCGAGACGCGACGTGATGCCCATGGGGGTTCCATCACCATCCGCAGGCAACATGCTTTCGGAATGTGTGGAAGTAGCCATTGATATTGACTTCTATACTTTCGGTACGTTTGGAAACGACTGCTATCCCGCCGTAGAGTGGGCTTTGGCTTTGCTCGCGGGTATCAACACCATTTACACCAATGACCTCGATGCCTTGATCAACATTCAAGCTTCATACATCCACGTTTGGGAGACGACTGATCCATACAACGGCATTACCAATGATGCCGGGACCATGTTGGACACGTTCCGCATGGAATGGCTTACCAACTCGAACTTGGCAAACGTCCAGCGGGATTTGGTTCATCTAATGACACGACGAGGGGACACAGGAACGGGAGGCATTGCTTACCTAGATGTGGTTTGTTCGGCACAGTACGGCGTTGGATTCAGCGCGGCTTTATCCTCCACCACGACCTACGATTTATCTAACTACAGTTGGAATCTCAATGTTGTTGGGCACGAGTTGGGCCACAACTTTGGCTCCAATCACACGCATTGGTGTGGTTGGCCCGACGGACCGATTGACAACTGCTACGAAGCGGAAGGCAACTGCACGAATGAGCCTCAAGCCCAAGTCGGCACGATGATGAGTTATTGTCATGCGGTGTCTGGAGGTTCGGTCAACCTGAATTTTCATCCTACCGTGATTAATTCTGCATTGATCCCAAGCATCAACTCGGACGGTTCCTGCTTTAACTCTTGCGTAGACCTCATCACGACTTGCGACTACTATGGATGTACGGATGATTCCGCCTGCAATTTTGATGCGGAAGCAGTGCAAGATGATGGCACGTGCGCATTCAACATTGACGCTTGTGGGGTTTGTGGTGGAGACGCCTCAAGCTGTTCAGGCTGTTTGGATGAAGAAGCCTGCAATTATGATGCGGAAGCCACAATTGACGACGGTTCTTGCTTCTTTCCAGAACCAGGATCTACATGCGATTGTACGAGCGACGTCTCCTTTGAGGATGTGCAACTTGCAGCAGGTGAAACAACCTCACAAGTGATCAATGGCTTCGGGTATATCACAGGTTTCTCTGTTGTCTTGGATTTCTTGGATTCTCCTGCGGACAATTCTTGGGCAAACGAAATGATGGTGGGCATCACCGCTCCCGATGGAACTTGTTTGCAATACGGCGGCTATAATTTATCCTTGGATTGTCCAAGTGCTGGCATGTGGCCGACAGGTTGGAATACCAATGCCGCGGGAACCTATACAGCAACAGCCCTATTTCCCAACCCCATTTCGGGCACTGGGGATTGGACCATCACCTTGCTGAACTCTTGGAATACTTCCATTGGCGCGCTCTATACCACCACCTTGACTTTTGATGGACTGTGCGAAGCTCCCGATGACATCTTCGGATGTACCAATAGCACGGCTTGTAATTTCAACACATTAGCCACCGCTGAAGACGGTTCTTGCGACTATACTTCCTGTGCCGCTTGCACAGACAGTGCCGCTTGCAACTATGACGAGACAGCTACCCTAGACGACGATTCGTGCGAATACACGAGTTGTGTTTGTGAAGGTGACCTCAATGGAGATGACCAAATCACAGTAGCAGATGTTTTGATCTTTCTCAGTGATTTTGGTTGTGTGACCGCTCCTTGTTCGGGTGATATCAACGGAGACGATCTGACCAATGTTTCGGATTTGTTGATTCTCCTCGCTGTATTTGGAGACCTCTGCGAGTAAGAGCGAATTGGGACCAAAAAAACCGCACGCTTTCACGTGCGGTTACTGAGAATTTCGACGTCCTAATTTCATTCTGACTAACCCTACATCATGAATACTGGATGGCCTCAATCTCACATATAACTGCTTGAAAGAGGAATTTGTTGGCTCATTGGGGAAATTTTGCTTTAGCTGGCCTCTCAGTATTTTACCACGCGCAGATTCGACCAGATCGGACTTGAAAAACGAAGATGGTATAGTCCTGAAGGCAATGATTCCAAATCGATCGTTCGTGGGCTTCGGATAAACCAATGGCACCGGTTCGAGACCCTGAATCTCATTCAATTGACTGGTATCATCAAAAATACAACGGACACAATTGGCATCACCATTTGACGCTGAGTTTGACGAGCCATTACTCGTGCATCCCGCACTCCTCCGTAGACCTATCCTAAAACAAAAAAACCACATCATTGCTGATGCGGTTTTGAAGTCGGGGCGGCAGGATTCGAACCTGCGATCTCCTGGTCCCAAACCAGGCGCCGTAACCGGACTAGGCCACGCCCCGTGCTCGAAAGCGGGGGGCAAAGATAGTCCGTTTTATTCCCTGTGCAACGCCCTTTGCCCTTATTTATAGGGTTATGAGAAGTAAGCACAATTTCAGCCAGTTGAACAAAGAACAGGTTCGAAGCTTGATTATCCTTTGAACTAAAAATGCTCTTTTCAAGACTTTTTCCACTAAAAAAGAGCATTTATGGGCATTTTTGGGCATATATCAGCGAAAAAGTGTCTTTAAATCGAATTTTTATTTCCTCCCGTAGAGATTAAAAATGCGTTTCCTTGAGAAAAAATGGGAGGGGGCTTGGTAAGAAAATCCCGAAGCATTTTCTAAAAGCTCTTGACTGCGACTACTCTTCGTTCCTCTTTCACACAGCATCGATCGTCAGCACCACTCCTAACGCTCAAAATCTTGGCATGAAAAAGGCCAACGCACACGGCGTTGGCCTTCATTGTGGAGAGACAGGGAATCGAACCCTGGAGACAGTTTCCCGTCGACAGATTAGCAATCTGCTCCATTACCGCTCTGGCACCTCTCCAATATCGCTGTCGGTCGTATCCTAAGCGGCGACAAAGTTAAGATAAAGCCTTGTGAAAACAATAAATAAAGAGTACCTTACTTCCTGAAAATTATCACCGAAACACTTTAACCATTCCTTCAATGAAAAAAGTTCTGATTCTCAGCGTATTTGCGTTTTTCGCATTCGCTGTAAGCGCCCAAACTGACGCCACTACAACCTCATCTAAGTCAGCAACTGAAAACACTGTTTCTACAAAGGATGGTGCCCAATCAGTAAAAAACGTTGCCTTGAACGGAACGAAAACTGCTGACAGCAAGAGCACGGCGAGCACAGGAAGCGCGAAAGACAGTAAAAAAGAATCTTGTGATAAAGGTGCTGCTGCATGTTGCGCTGGTAAATCAGCTGACGCAGGAAAGACTGCTGACGCAGGAAAGAAAGCATCTTGCTGTTCTGGTAAGTCTGCCGCTTCATGCGACAAAGGCGCCAAAGCAGACAACAAAGAAGCCAAGAAAAAAGATTGATTTGGCTGCTTTGCCTTCCAGCATCGCAAGCAACTTTAAATCGCCGCACATCATCATCACCAAAGTGATGTGCCATCTTGCCAGAGTATTGAATACAAGAGGTCGTCCATTGGACGGCCTCTTTTTTTATGGATAAAGAAATGACTCAGACAGAGCGGCATCGACCCCCTGGGATTTACTGAATCAGAATGTGAAGCGCTCCTGAGCCAATTCCGCAATGTGATCTCCAATGGCCAAAGCGGCCGTTGCTGCGGGTGAAGGAGCATTCAAAACATGGATGTTTCGATCTGTGTAAGAGATCCGGAAATCATCGCGTGTATCGCCATCTTCTGACAACAACAACGCACGCACGCCAGATCGCCCCGGCCTGAGATCGTCCATGGTCAAATCAGGAATCATCCGCTGGAGCGTTTTCAGGAACAATCGTTTCGAAAAGGCCCTTCGGTATTCATTGACTCCAAATGCCATGTTATTGAAAAAGAGCTTCCATGTTCCGGCATAACCCAAGGCTTCCATAGTGTCCTTCCAATCAAAATCCGTCTTACCATATCCCTCTCTTTTGAATGTGAATACGGCATTCGGTCCGCATTCGATTTCACCGTCAGTCATCCGAGTGAAGTGAACACCCAAGAACGGAAAATCTGGATTTGGGACGGGATAAATCAAGTGCTTCACTTTGTGTTTTGCCTGATCTGTGAGCTCATAATAATCTCCTCGAAAACCGACAACGCGCTCTTTCAAGTCAACACCGTCTTTCCGGGCCAAACGGTCTGCCTGAAGCCCTCCACAGACCACAACGTGCTTTGCACGAAAACCATTAGAAACAGCAGCTGTTCGAACAATGGTCTCCTCTCCCTCCCGATCAAAACCGACCACCTCATCACCGAGACGCACGTGACTTCCGGGTTGCAAAGCCTGGACCAACTCAACCATCTTGCGTGTAGCAGAACGGTAGTCAATGATCCCTGTGCACGGCACATGCAAAGCGGCCACCCCTGCACAATGCGGCTCAATTTCACGCAATTGATTGGCTGTGATGCGCTCTAATCCTTCGATTTCATTCTGCGTTCCAATTCCTTGTATTTTTTCCAACATAGGCACCTCGCTCTCGTCAACAGCCACTACGACTTTGCCGCAAACGTCGTGGGGAATGCCATGATCTTTTGCAAACTGCACCAAAGCTCGACGTCCATCGACGCAGTTCTTGGCCTTCAATGAACCTGGAGGATAATACAACCCTGAATGGATCACACCGGAGTTATTGCCCGTTTGATGATGCGCCAATTCCTTTTCTTTTTCAATCAGCAGCAAGCTCCGATTCGGAAAACGCAATTGCAATTGATAGAACGTGGCTGCGCCAACAATACCGCCACCGACAATAATAATGTCGTAGCTAGCTTCAAGGGAAGATGGTGTACTCATCACCACAAAAGTACAACGCACCTCGCAAGAGGACATGCCTTTATACAGACGGCTTACACCCACCAAACGACAGAAGTATAGAACGGCTTATCTTCACATCATGTCGAATGAAAACACATCCGAATCTGTCCCCCTGAAGCGCACATTGTTCCGAGGCAAGCAACGTCAAACGCAGGCTGAAAAGATCAAGTCCGCTTGGACGATGTACGATTGGGCCAACAGCCCCTATTCTCTTGTTGTGACCACGGCTATCTTTCCGATCTACTTCAACGCCCTGACATCAGAGCGCAATGAGGCGGGAGAGATCATCAACGATGTCGTGACCTTTTGGGGAATTGAATTGATCAATACACAGCTATACAGCTACGTCTTAGCGTGTTCGTTCTTGATCGTCATTATTCTATCTCCAATGCTCAGTGGCATCGCAGATGTATCCGGACGCAAATTGCAATTAATGAAGATCTTCTGTCTCGCAGGATCATTGGGCTGCCTCGGTCTCTATGCCTTTGACCCGAGCCACTTAGAGTGGAGCATGTCAGCCTTGTTTTTGGCAAACATCGGATTTTGGGGAAGCCTCGGATTCTACAATGCCTTCCTTCCTCAGATTGCCCCTGCAAACGAACATGACAAACTCAGCGCAACGGGATTTGCCATGGGCTATATCGGCAGTGTTTTGCTACTCCTTATTTGCCTCGTTTTGATTATTCTCGTGGGAAGCTTCATGACCCCATGGACTTTTGTATTGGTCGGTATTTGGTGGTTTGCATGGGCCCAACCTGCCTTTCGAAAACTTCCATCGAACCAGACGAAATCACAAATTCAAGGCAAGCTCGTTGCGCAAGGATTCAAGGAGCTCCGTAAAGTTGCACGAGATTTGAGTGGCCGCAAAGAACTCGTGCGGTTCTTATGGGGCTTTTTCATTCTCTCCATGGCCCTGCAGACCATTATGCTCATGGCCTCATCATTTGGTATCAAAGAGGTGCTTTTGAATGACAACGAACTCATTCTCGCCATCATTGCCGTGCAAGTCCTCGCCATCCCAGGCGCCTTTTTCGTCTCTTGGATAAGCAGCAAAATGGGCAATATCCCCACACTCATCGGGTGCATTGTTGTGTGGTCACTTGTCTGCGTTTACACCTATTACTTCGTCAGAGACGTCTACGGGTTTTATCTCGCGGCCGGCATCATCGGATTCATGATGGGCGGTACGCAAAGCTTGAACCGCTCGAGTTATTCTAAAATGCTTCCTGAAACAGAAGATCACGCTTCCTATTTTAGTTTTTATGAAGTGCTGGAAAAGGGCGGCCTCATCATCGGAATGTTTAGCTGGGGTTACATTGAAGGATTTACAGGCTCCATGCGGTCCAGCGTATTGGCGCTGATTATTTTCTTCGGGGTCAGTTTGTGTTTTCTCATCGCAATACCGAAGAAAAAAGCCGCTTGATAGCCGTTACTTCGTCCGATAAAAAAAGCGCTGTACAGATCAATTCGTGGGTAGAAAAGCGTGTTCTAGCAATTCAAATTCGACCCTGCGGTTTTGGCGACGTCCTTCTGACGTTGAATTATCCCCCGCGGGGATGTGGCTCCCATGCCACGACAACTGCAATCGATTGGGGTCTACCCCACGGTCTCTTAGCGCATTGATGACCGCTTGAGCCCGGCGTTCACTCAACATCTGATTGTACCCTTCGGAGCCTACAAAATCAGTGTGGCCATTGACTTCCATCACCAAGAATCGATTGGCTCGCATCTCCTCTGCCACGGTCTCCAATTGTACGCCTGCATCATCCGTCAAGGCATCTGAATCAAATTCAAACAACACAGCATCCCAGCGTACATGCCCTCGCTGATACGACTGCCAGGGAGGGTCCGTTACCTCTTGTGCCAAGAGTGGATTCAAGCAAGAACAGTCCGCTCGACTTTGGACCGGCCGGACTCGAACATCATCGATATACACATATGCCCATCGGCTTGATTCCGTAGATGCATCCTGGCGTTCCATCACGCGCAAGTCCGAAGCTGGCTTGAAATTACCTAGCGTCACAAACTGTTCTCCACCCTTGGCTTGGAAAGCGTCACTCAACTTGACCCAACTCCAGCGATCACTTAACAGGTGAAGCGCTGGATTTTCAACCTGTGCAATCACCTCTAAACGTCCTTCACCTGTGGCTTTCGGAGCCGCCTCACTCAAGTGCATGCCCATCCCGTCCGTGATCAATCTGGCTTCATCAGCCGCGCAGACCCACCACTCAGCACAAATCCATTCACCGGGGCCCAAAGCACGGGTCAATTCAACTTGCAAATACTCGCGATAATTGGGTTTTGACCCCGAATACAATACAACACCCGCATACCCTTGTCCGTCAACAGTCTCCTGTGAACCAAAGACATTGTTCGGCACACCGGTTACACCAGTGGCCCCGCAAACGTCAAAATGATCCGGCGTTCCCGCATTGGGCTGCTTCCAATGCCGCAGCGTCTGAAGTTCATTTTGTGTGAAATTCGAAGGACACCAGAGGCGATCTTCAAAACTTCCATTGGGCACCAGGTTCACAAATCGATTGTCCGCTTGAGCTGCCGACTCGAAACCACTAAAAAGAACAAAACTCAAAGCAAAAACTCGAAACAGAAAAAGCTGCTCCAGAACGAGTCCGAAGCAGCTTTTCCTATTCAAAAATCCGCGAGTCAATGCGTTCATAGCTTACAAACGCAATCAAGCGCAGCGTTATCGAATGATTTCAAATGTAACCCGACGATTTTGGGCGCGGCTAATGTCCGTATCCCGTGTGCTAGCGGGGTCGAGATCTTCCCTTGAATCCGTCACCAACCGTGAGGCCGCAATGCCGAAATCACCAAACTTAGTCACCACAATGGCCGCACGTTTTGCTCCGAGCTCTCGATAACGAGGGTTGATCTTTCCTTCATTGAATTCATCCTCATCGGCATGCCCAATGACGCGAAGCTTCCAAGAAGGGTTCTCCTTTAACATATCAGCCAATTGAGAAATCGTCGCCTGCCCCGTTCCCGTTGGGTTGCGCTTTAAAAAAGCATAGTAAACAGCAGAAACACTTATGATATCCTCAGCAGACATGCTCTCGCTCAAAACAACAGAGGAACCATAGACCAAGTCCGTTCTCACCTCATCGGCTCGTGTACATGCACACTGTGACTTGGCGCTGATTGGAAAGACCTTCACGTTGTCCAAGTAGTAGTACGCATGGTTCAATTGTGAACCCGACATGCCAGAAGGACGCTTGATCTTCTCAACTGTCATGTCTCCATCCTTTTCAAACCCACCAATCATGAGGTACTCTTCTTCACCCGTTCCGATGGTTGTTCCACAAATGGTTTCCCACCCGTCATACAGGGACATCACCTTGTCTGCATGATGCTTCACATCCATATCACGAACGATAATCCCTTGGTTGCCTTGCTCAATCTTACGATCGCTCAAAACAGCACCAATTCCATTGACTGAATAGCGAGATAAATCACTCAAGCTGATATCGAAAGAAACACAGTACATCTGGTTCTTCTCCAAAGCTGTCGTCAATTCCACCTCGTAATAATTCCGGAACATCCGCGCATCCTTTGAATATGCCCGAAGTCCCGCATAACAGACCCCTTCTGAAGCATCTTGCTTCCCATAGAGGTTGTTTGGAATGTTGACTTTTTCAGACTTCATCCCTTCCGCAAACAAATCAAGAAGTGTTTCTGTACCGGCAAACCAGTTTTCAGAGAACTCTTCCAATTGACCGTAGCCCTTGAGCTTTTTAAGGTTGGAATTTTCAAAACTGCTGTTCGGTACCAAATTATCTTCCTGCGCTGTTAGCGCAGCCCCAAAAGAAGCGGCCATAAACACAGCAATCACTCCTGCGCATGCAGCGCGCAAATTCATCTTGTATCTCATGTTATTCATTCCGTAGGTTCAAGCTGATTTTTGGACAGTCTCTACGAACACTTTGACATGTTCTGGATTGACATCCGGGTAAACTCCGTGGCCCAAGTTAGCGATGTGTCGCCGCGTCCCAAAATTTGAAAGCATCTCCTGCGTTTTTTTTCGGATAATCTCAGGAGAAGCATATAAAACGGAAGGGTCTAAATTACCCTGCAAGGTCTTTTCTTCCCCCACCAATTGACGTGCCTTTCGCGGATCTGTTTGCCAATCCAAACCCAAGGTATGGCAGGACAAGTCAGCCAATTGCGGCAACAAATGCGCTCCACCTTTGGCAAAAACCGTTACGGGCACAAGCGGGCTCAAAGCGTCACACATTCGTTGCAAACGAGGCATCATAAACTCTGCGTACAGACCATCACTGAGCACGCCAGCCCAACTGTCAAAAATCTGCACCAAATCAGCTCCTGCTTTCACTTGGGCTTGCAAATACGCTATCGACGCTTCCGTAATGGTATCAAGTAAGGAATGAGCAAAAGCCGGTTGCTCCCACAACAAACGTCTCGGCAGTGCCCAATCTTTCGACCCTTTCCCTTCGACCATGTAACAAAAAATGGTCCACGGGGCACCGCAAAACCCAATCAAAGGAACCCGGCCAGCCAAGTCTCGCTTGGTCTGTCGAATGGCATCCAAGACATAGGACAAATGCACTTCAGGATCCACATTGGTTCTCAGACGTTTCAAATCTTGAACTGTCCGCACCACTTCTGGAAACCGCGGGCCGACTTTTTCAACCAACTCATAAGGCAAGCCCATGGCCTCTGGAATCACCAAAATATCTGAAAAGATGATGGCGGCGTCCACTCCGAGAATGTCAACGGGTTGTATAGTGACCTCACTGGCATGAATGGGCGACTCAACCAAATCCTTAAACCCTCCCATTTTTGCCCTTACAGCTCTGTATTCAGGCAAAATTCGACCGGCTTGACGCATCAACCATACAGGAGGACGCTCAACATCTTCTCCCCTCGCTGCCCTCAAAAGCAGGTCGTTTTGCAAAGGAGCATGCTCAGGTTTATTGTTCAAAAGGGATTGGGCTTCCATGGTTGATTTCAATGCAGTATCTTAAAGACGGTTTCACGCAATAGGGCTCCATCGGGGGTTGTGGTATTGCCTTGCCCTTTGGATTTTCGATCCGCTTCCAACAAGTAGCCAAAAATCCTGCCAACTTTCTCAGGTGAGTAGTACCGAGCGGCTTCAGCATACTGTTTCACAGCAAAAGGAGCACATTTCAGTGCCTTAGCTGCAGCGGGGCCCGAACGGTCTTTGAGTCCGTGATAGGCATAGATCTTGCCAAAAAAACTACCCAACACAGGCATGATCATCGCCACCGGGTGGTCTTTGGGGTTGGCAGCAAAAAAATTCGCAATGAGATGAGAGCGCTGCACATTTTTCGAACCTAGGGCGCGTTGCAGCTCGAACACATTGTAATCCTTGCTGATTCCAATGTGCGTTTCAATGTGTTCCGGCGAAATTTCGGTTCCTGCCGGCAATACAATTTTCAACTTATTCAACTCATTGACCACCTTTCGCAGATCGTTCCCCAGGTATTCTGATAAGATTTGTGCCCCCTGTGGTGAAATCGTCAATGCTTGTTCGCGGACATAGTTGGAAATCCAGTCTGGCAATTTGTAGTCTCTGACTTTTTCACTGAGGAACAGTAAGCCATTGCGACTAATGGTCTTGACGGCCTTCAGCCGAGCATCCGCTTTTTTATTCTTAAAGCAAAAAACCAGCACCGTGCTCGGGATGGGTGATTGTGCATATGCCTCCAATTTAGCCATGTCTTCCGAGCGTCGCCAAGCCGGCCACTCTTGAGCTTCACGCATTAAAACCAACTGTCGATCGGCCATCATAGGAAAACGACGCGCCGATTCGAGCACCTGATCAATTGTCGCATCCCGGCCATACAAGACCACCTGATTGAAGTCCTTCATCGACTCTTCAACCACAGCAAGCTCCAATGCTTTGGACACTTCATCAATGAAGAAAGGCTCTTCTCCATGCAACAAGTAGAGCGGTTTGAATGCTTCCGCTTGGATGTCACGTATAATCTGGCGATGCGGCATGGTCGCGAAGATAATTCAGACTGCAAGGGCCTACATCACCAGACAGGGGTATTTTTGTGACATGCCTGTTCCAACGGATTCCACTTCGTCATTCCCAAAGCTCACACTGCCTGCAGCAGATTTAAGATTGAGGGCACAAGGGAACCATACGGAAGTCCAATGCCTTAGTCGTGGGAAATACGTCCGTCTCGAGCCGGAAGAATGGGTCCGTCAGCATTGGCTTTCTTATTTACACCACCAGTTAGGTTACCCCCTCGGGGCTATGGCTGCAGAATACCCGCTTCTTCTCAATGGAATGAAGCGTCGCGCTGACATCGTTTGCCACGACCCCAATGGAAAGCCACTGGTCATGATTGAATGCAAAAGACCCGCCATTAAACTCAATCAAGCGGCGCTCGACCAGGTCTTGCGCTACAATATCAGCTTACAGATTCCCTGTTTGATTGTTTCAAATGGAATGAAGCATCATGCCTACGGTTGGAAAAATGATCAGCTTGAACCATTGGATCATGTCCCTCCCTATTCCGCTTTCTGAAGTGACTTATTTCGAAGTGAATCGGGTCAAATAGCGCTCCACGAGGCCGGTTGACCTATTTTCGCATGCAAATACCGATTGTAACACTGTCTATATGGTCATTCAGGAAATTATCGCCATCGCCGGCAAGCCCGGCCTCTATCGCATTCTCATTACGAATCGCGCTAATTTGGTTGTCGAATCAATGCTGGACAAAAAACGTGTCAGCATACCGGGAACAAGCCGAATTAGTAGCTTAGCTGACATCACGATGTACACCACAGGTGAAGATGCTTTGTTGATGGACATCTTGAATCTGATGTCCGAAAAAGCCGGAAAGAGCGAATTGCCTGCGGCAAAAAGCGACCCACAAGCTGTTCGAGAATTCATCGATGCCATGGTTCCCAACTTGGACCATGAGCGCGTCTACAACTCAGACTTGAAGAAACTGGTTCAGTGGTTTTCCACTTTGCGAAAAAACGATGCCTTCCCATTGACGAGTGAAGTAGCGAAAGACGAAACTGCAGAAGAAGTTGCTGAGGAGGTCACTGAAGAAGGACAAGACAAGAAGCCTGCGGCCAAAAAGACGGCAGCAAAAAAAGCAGCAACCAAGAAGCCCGCGACGAAGAAAGCAGCGATCAAGGGAAAGGCTGAACCTAAAGGGAAGCCCTCTCAAAAGAAAGCAATGGTCCAAAAGTCCACGGCCAAGGCCGGAAAATCGAAATAACACTGTTCCAACCATGAAAAATGTTACCGTCATTGGCGCAGGAACCATGGGAAATGGTATTGCGCATGTGTTTGCGCAATCAGGATTCAATGTTACGTTAGTAGACGTTCAAGAGACGGCGTTGGAAAAGGCCATTGCGACCATCGGTCGCAATTTGGATCGTTTGATCAAGAAGGAAAAAATTTCCGAAGATGACAAAGCAGCCACGCTGCAGCGCATCGCGTCCTCTACCGACATTGCAGAAGGTGCTGCCAACGCGGATCTGGTTGTTGAGGCGGCTACAGAACGCCTCGACTTGAAGCTCTCCATTTTCAAAGCAATGGATGCCGCGGCTCCCAGCCACTGCATCCTTGCTACCAATACCAGTTCCATTTCCATTACGGAGATCGCAGCAGCAACCGCGCGTCCCGAACAGGTCATCGGAATGCACTTCATGAATCCGGTTCCGGTCATGAAGCTGATCGAAGTGATCCGCGGATATGCCACATCAGATGTGACGTGTGCTTCCATCATGAAGCTGAGCGAATCACTCGGTAAAACGCCTGTTGAGGTCAATGACTACCCGGGGTTTGTTGCCAATCGAATTTTGATGCCCATGATCAATGAAGCCGTCATCACCTTGCAAGAAGGGGTTGCGACTGTTGATGCCATCGACACCGTCATGAAGCTGGGCATGGCCCACCCCATGGGACCGTTGCAATTGGCCGACTTCATTGGATTGGATGTTTGCTTGAGCATTTTACGTGTTTTACATGAAGGGCTAGGCCAACCGAAGTATGCCCCATGCCCGTTGCTCGTCAATATGGTAAACGCTGGCCACCTCGGTGTTAAATCGGGACAAGGGTTTTACGTCCACACGCGCGGTTCGAAAGAACTCGTGGTGGCTCCTTTTTTTCAATGAGCCGCACTGAAACCTACTGATATTCAACCGATATTGGCACATGAAGTCTTGGCGGAACACGTTGCATGAAGTTATTTTTGAAGCGGATACCCCATCGGGAAAATCCTTTGACATCGTCCTTCTTTGGCTGATTGTGTTGAGCGTTTTGACGGTACTCCTTGAGTCCGTACCCGAATTTCAAGAACAATACCACGTCCAATTTGCCATTGCAGAATGGATATTCACGGGGCTTTTTACCATTGAGTATTTGCTCCGTCTCATTGCGGTTCGCAAACCACTGCAATATGCCACGAGTTTTTTCGGAGTTGTGGATCTTCTCGCCATACTCCCAACGTTCATTGGTATTCTCATACCCGGTTCGGCAAGCCTTCGTGTGGTGCGAATATTGCGATTATTGCGGATGTTTCGGGTCCTCAAACTGGTGGGGTTTCTCGAGGAAGCTCGTGTACTTCAGGCCGCTTTGCGGGCGACTAAAAAACGCATCCTCGTCTTCTTAAGTGTCGTCCTGGCGCTGGTGACCATCATTGGAACGTTGATGTATCTCATCGAAGATGGACAATCCGGATTCACGAGCATTCCCACGAGTATTTATTGGGCCATTGTCACCGTCACTACGGTTGGGTATGGAGACATCGCTCCTTCCACGGTGCTTGGACAAATCTTGGCTTCTGTCATGATGATCATTGGTTACGCCATCATTGCCGTGCCAACTGGAATTCTTGGCATGGCCATGGTCAAGCGCTCCGGAACACTACCGCTTGAATCGAAAGATGTTTCTACGCAGGCGTGCCCAAGTTGTGGACGCGACGGACACGATTCCAATGCTGAATTCTGCAAGTATTGCGGACAATCTCTCTGAAACTCAGGCGGATCGAGATGTACTCCATTGATTTCTATCGTTGATTTCCTAAATTGGCATCGATGTATTGAATGCACGCATAAAATTGCATGACATTCAGAACCAAGATTCACACTTATGCAACAGCCTACACGCCTTTTCGATTTTCCGCGCTACCAGCTCGAGAATAACCCACTCGATCTTATGATGACCATGCCCAACGGAGGCAATCGCATCACCTATTCAACCGCTACTTTTATCGAGGCCGTTGACCGCGTTGGTAGAGGACTCATCGCGATGGACATGCAAGCGGGAGACAAAGTGGCTCTAATTTCACACAACAACCGGTGTGAATGGAACATTATGGACCACGGCATCATGTCTGCTGGAGGGATCAACGTACCGATTTACCCGACCATGACAGAAGCGGATTACGAGTTCATTTTGAACCACAGTGAATCCAAGTTTTGCGCGGTAAGTAACCAGGAGCTTTACGACAAGGTAATGGCGGTCAAAGACCGTGTTCCTTCGTTGAAAGCTGTTTTTGTTTTCGAACATGCCGCGAACGGAACACACTGGTCTGCCATTGCAGAAGCCGGAGGCGAGGCGCAACAGGAGGAATACGAAAATCGGATGAATGCGGTAAAGCCTGATGATCTCGCGACCATCATTTACACTTCAGGAACCACAGGAACACCAAAAGGTGTGATGCTCAGTCATAGTAACATTGTGCTTAACGTCATGCGCAGTGTCCCTCGAATTCCAGCTATACTTAGGGAAGAACAGTACCGAACGCTCAGCTTTCTACCGGTCTGTCACATCTTTGAAAGGATGCTGCACTACTTGTATATGTACATCGGTGCCAATATCTACTTCGCCGAAAGTTTGGAGACGATTAAAGAAGACCTGGGACATTCCCAACCAACGGTTTTCACAGCCGTTCCAAGGCTTCTTGAGAAGTTTTATGATGGAATCGTCAACAAAGGACGCGCCGCTGGCGGGGTCAAGGCAGCTATCTTCAATTGGGCGCTCAAATTGGCGCTACGTTGGGAGCCGGACGGACAAAATGGAGCCTGGTATGAATGGCAACTAGGGCTCGCACGAAAGCTGGTTTTCAGCAAAGTCAAAACAGCACTGGGTTTGGATAACATTAGAGCGGTAGCCTGCGGTTCTGCAGCGCTCGCTCCACGCTTGGCTCGTTTTTTTAACGCCGCAGGCATTCCTGTCTATGAAGGATACGGCCTCACGGAAACTTCACCCGTTGTCACCGTCAATACGGATGTGTCACCGGGCATGATGCGCGTAGGCTATGTCGGTAAACTCATTGATGGCGTAGAAGTCAAATTTGGAGACGACGGTGAAATCCTGGTCAAAGGCCACAACATCATGATGGGCTATTACAAGGACGAGGCAAAAACTACCGAAGTCATGTCAGGGGATTGGTTCCATACCGGTGACATTGGAAAATTCGATGATGGCTTCTTGAAAATCACGGATCGGAAAAAGGAAATGTTCAAAACGTCAGGTGGCAAGTATGTGGCTCCGCAACTCTTGGAGAATGCCATCAAAGCCTCGTTGTTCATTGAGCAAGTCATGGTTGTCGGTGAAAGCCAGAAATTTCCAGGAGCACTTGTTGTTCCAGATGCCGTCGCCGTTGAAGAATGGTGCAAACGCAAGAATCATCCTTACCCCGGGTTCGAAAACATTGGGAAAGATGAGCGTATCGCGCAACGTATGATGCAAGATGTTGAGAATTTGACGGCATCATTTGCCCAATGGGAACGCATCAAGAAAATTCAAATTCTTCCACAGCCATTCACCATTGAAAATGGAGAATTGACTCCGACGATGAAATTGAAGCGAAAGCCAATTCGTGAGCAATACCAGTCGCTCATCGACTCGATGTACATCTGATCGACTCCATGGTAGAAAGCATCATCAACCTCGACTACACGCTGTTTCGCCTGTTCAATACACCCTGGCCTGGGGGCGATGAGATCATGTGGGCGGTATCCGGTAATTTCTGGTGGCTTCCTCTCTATGCTCTCTTGATTTGGGAAATGTGGAAACGCTCTGAGAAAAAGCGAGGTAGACTGGCTCTGATGTTGGCGATGATTGGACTCTGCGTCGCAGGAACGGACATCATTTCCAGCAGACTCATCAAACCTTCAATACAACGGTTTCGGCCTTCCCACTCCATTGAATTGCGTGATCAAGTGTACGTCATCACACCCAGCGGTTGGGAACATCCATACCGCGGAGGACGCTACGGCTTTGTCAGTTCTCACGCTGCCAACTATGCAGGGGTCGCTGTTTTAGTGGGTCTGTTTTTGGGCGGTTCATGGCTCTGGGGACTTTTGGCTTGGAGCTTAGTGATTGGATATAGCCGCGTATACCTCGGCGTTCATTTTCCTCTTGACATCGCCGGCGGCATGATTTTAGGCGCTTTTTGGGGATACATGCATTGGCGTGTTTTCAAAAAAATCACTTCGGTTACCGCTGAGCCATGAATGCAATCGCTGTGTTCATCGGAGGGGGACTTGGGAGCGTATTGCGCTATCAATTCGGACTCCACGTGTTGAAATTGGGATGGATGACCCCCTGGGGAACACTCCTCGCCAATACCCTGGCAACGGCAATTCTTCTGGGTGTCCTGTCCCATCAGTCCGCATTGGATCCATCGACAAAGTGGGGAGGCGCATTCATGCTTCTTCTGACCACAGGATTTTGCGGTGGCTTTTCCACCTTTTCAGCATTCAGTGCTGACACCTTGCAATTGGCCCAAACCCATGGATTTACTTGGGCAGCAGGCAATGTTGCATGCAACCTCATTCTCTGTCTAGCGGCAGGTTGGTGGTCTTGGTCTGCTTTTCAAGCCTCTTGACGCACAACCGGCAGGCCTGAGGGCTTAATTTCGTCTTTCATCACTCGTGAACCGATCCCATTATGAATTTTCGTTTGATTCTTCTTCTTGTCAGCCTCGCACTTGTAGCTCCTAGCTGGAGTCAGATTAACTCAAGCGGCAGCATCTCCCAACCAACAGTGAATCAATCCACTTTCAATAAGGAGGCCGCCAAAGCAAAAGAGAACGCGACGAAAACCGCTCCAAAAACCAAAGAAAAAAGCCCAGATACCAAGCGAAAAGCGTCGCCGAAGAAGGGAAAAGTAATTCAAGCCGAGCAACCCCTTTCAGAGGGAAAAATGCTGGACTTTAGCGAACGGCCTCCTTTGGTTCTTGGCATCACCATTGATCAAATGCGGATGGATTACCTCTACCGGTATTGGGATCACTTCGGCATGGATGGCTTCAAGCGCATTATGCAGAACGGCATGATCTGTGCAGACCATCATTTTGGATATGCACCGACCTATACGGGACCCGGACACGCCTCCATTTTTACGGGCACAACACCGCGCTTTCATGGGGTCATCAGCAATTACTGGTATGATCGAAAATCAGCAGAGACCGTCTATTGTGCTGCTGACCCTTCAGTTCAAACCGTTGGACTGGATGACAACTCCATCAAAGCGGGCCAGATGTCACCACATCGCATGCACGCCAGCACGCTCGGGGATGAATTGAAACTATCCACAGATCTCAAAGCCAAGGTTTACGGCATCAGTCTCAAGGATCGTGGGGCCATCTTACCGGCAGGTCATTTGGCGGACGGAGCCTTTTGGTTTTACGGAAAAGACCAAGGCAAATTCATCACCAGCACGTACTACATGGATGAGTTGCCGCAGTGGTTGGAGTCTTGGAATGGGAAAAACATGGCCCGTCGTTATTTGAAGTCCAACTGGTTGCTTTCACTGCCTGAAAAGGAATACAGCCAAGCTTGGCCCGATAACAACCCGTACGAATCCAATTTCAAAGGCGGGGTGCGGCCAACTTTTCCTTACGATTTGGAATCATTGCAAGCGGAAAATGGTGGTTTTGACATCATCAAGGGGACTCCCCATGGCAATACCATCCTGGTCGACTTGGCCATTCGCCTGATTCAACATGAAGAACTGGGACAAGATGACATTACCGATTTGCTTGCATTGAGTTTTTCCGCGACTGATTATGTCGGCCATCAATTCGGCGCCCATGCCTGGGAAACTCAAGACATCTACGTTCGATTGGATCTTCAATTGGCTCGCCTTTTCAAAACTCTGGACGATCTCGTGGGCTTCGACCAATGGTTGTGCTGGGTCACTGCAGACCACGGTGGAGCTACCGTTCCATCGCTGGCTGCTGCAGAGGGGATGCCAGTCGATTACTGGAAACCCGGCAACATGATTGACAACGTGGAGCTCGCACTTGCGAATCGTTTCGGAGAGGGCCAATGGATGCTGCGTTATGACAACAATCAATTCGTCTTAAACCGTCCATTGATCCGCGAAAAAGGGCTCGATTTGGCAGCAATGCAAACGTTTGTTCAAGGAGTTTGTCTCGAAACACCGGGTGTATTGATGGCTCCAACGGCACATGACATCGCCCATTCGGGTAGCTCATCTGACGACATCATGGAACGCCTGCGCATGGGCTACCACAGCGCTTTTTCAGGGGATGTTCTTGTCGTGCCTGAACCGGGGTGGATCAAATACGGACCTAGCGGAACGGATCACGGTTCTCCTTTCCCATATGACACCCATGTACCGTGTGTGTTTTATGGCTGGCATGTTCCCAAGGGAATCACGTATGAACGGACGCACATCCGGGACATTGCTCCAACAGTCGCAGGCATGATCCACACGCCGCTTCCAAATGCCAGCACAGGACGCCCCATTCAAGCTGTGTTGCGTCATGACTGAGCCACGTGTTCTCATCACGTTGCAACGTGACCCCAGCGAAGCTCCGATTCTGCATGCCGAAGCCGTATTCCCTATGCCCGGGCCTTTTGAATTGCAGTTGCCGACTTGGAGACCTGGTCGCTATGAATTGGGGCAATTTGCTCAATTTATATTGCGGATGGAGGGCATGACTTCTGATGGAAGTTGGAAGTCACTTACAAAGTCTGATTTGCACCGTTGGCTCATGGAGCCCGGTATGAGCCGCGTTCGCTGGAGTTTCCAAGCGGACATTCTCAATGCCGGATCCACTTGCATTGAACCGGGACTGCTGTATGTCAATCCCGTGAATTGCATCCTCTACCAGCCTGATCATATGGATTGGGGGTATGACATCACACTGTTAGACATCCCACAGCAGTGGACAGTTGCGACCGCTTTGCCTCGAACCAACATGACCTTGCACGCTCAAAATGCGCAACAGGTGATGGATTCTCCTTTCATGGTTGCCGAATCGCTTTGGCATGCGACCTATGAGGCTGGTGGAGTCGATTTTCACATTTGGGCATATGGTCAAAACACGCCCAACAAGGAGCAATTCATCGCAGATCACCAACGATTTTCAGAAAGTCAAATCGCTCATTTTAAGTCGTTTCCAACCGAATTTTATCATTTCATCTATCTTTTTCCTGAACGAGAAACACGCCACGGGGTGGAGCATGAAGACAGCACGGTGATCACCTTAGGCCCCTCTTCTAAATGCCTCACTCAATCGGGGTATGACGAATTGATCGGCATCGCTTCTCATGAACTGTACCATGCATGGAACGTGAAACGCATTCGTCCCATTGAATGGATGCCGTATGACTTCAGTAAAGCGTGTCCGAGCCAGTTGGGATACATCGCAGAAGGCGTGACGACGTATATGGGCGATTTGTTCCTGTATGAAAGTGGATGCATCGATTTAGATGGTTGGTGTCGTAAAATGGAGCGGCTCTTGGAGCGGCATATCAATAATCCAGGGAGATTGAACATGAGCGTCGCTCAGTCCAGTTACGACACATGGCTGGATGGCTATCAAGCCGGCGTCCCCGGACGCAAGGGCTCGATTTATGTTGAAGGGGCTGTACTCGCCTTTCTCTGCGATGTCCAAATCATGCAGTTGACCAACGGAGAGTCTTCCTTGCAAACAGCCATGCAATTGCTCTGGGAACAATTTGGCAAACAACGCATCGGACTGACTGCTCCCGATTACTGGTCTGTCCTGAATGAAGTCGCTGGAGGATCTCATGAGCTTGACGATATACGGGAAAAGCATGCAGACGGCTGCGCTGATACATGGGAAGCTTTGGTCGCCGCATTGGATTGGCAGGGCTTGACCCTGACTCAAGCAGCGGATGAAAAAGGCATTCTTCGTGCGAAAATCGTCCAGAAGGCAGCCTAAATAAACGTTCAGAGCGATCGTCCGCTCATCGCCGTTTGCACCAAGTTCGCTCCCATGCGAAGCGCAATTTGACGAATGGACTCGGGGTCGCGATGCACTTGCCAATCTTCCCAACCGTCGCCTAGGTCCGCCTCATAATCGTAGAAAACGACCAGGCGACCTTCATGGAACAATCCATAGCCTCGTGGCGGGAGGCCGTCGTGCTCATGGATCTTAGGCAATCCTTTGTCGAAATCAAAGGCACTATGAAAAACATCATGTGACCAAGGCAATTCGACCCAATCGATTGAAGGAAACACCTTGCGCATCTCTCTGCGCACGTAAGGATCCATGCCATAATTGTCCGAAATGTGCAAAAAACCTCCTGCTTCAAGATAAATTCGAAGGTTCCGCGTTTCAGAAGACGATAGGACCACGTTACCATGTCCTGTCATGTGAAGCCACGGGAAATCAAACAGATCGGGTGACCCCACATCGACAAAAGCGATCTCTTCGTCCAAATTCATTCCCAGCTCTTGATTGCAAAAGGACACCAAATTGGGAACAGCTGTTGGATTGGAATACCAATCACCCCCTCCTCGATACTTCAGAACAGCCAACTGATAAAAGCCCGCTTGAGCCTCTAATTCAGGCAACAAACTGAAAATCAGAGACACCATCAACCCACATCTAAAAATATTCTTGGCGGACCGTAACATTCGGCGAAGGTAGTTCGTACCAAAGCACAGCCCATCCGTGATGGGATTTAAGTTATATTTGCGCCCCTGAAAAACCTAGTTGCGTCATGCAAAATAAGAACGCCGTTCTGCTCTTTACGATTTTACTGTCCCTTGCGACTCTCTATACATTGAGTTTCAATTGGGTAGCCAACAATTACGAAAAGAAGGCAGACACCTTTGGAGCCTACATCGCCGACTCATTAGAGACCGCTGGCGAAATTACTGAAGATGAATGGAGTGTCGCCGCGGCTCAGGCTGCGCGCGAATTCCTTCGTGACAGTGCTCAAGCCGAGATTTATCCGGTTTTTGGACACACG
Organism: uncultured Flavobacteriales bacterium; assembly: GCA_963934215.1. Taxonomy (GTDB): domain Bacteria; phylum Bacteroidota; class Bacteroidia; order Flavobacteriales_D; family Sanyastnellaceae; genus UA16. Next base: position 25,271 of record CAWVYB010000008.1, read on the forward strand.
TACCGTGAAGTCATTGAACAGGAATTGAACCTGGGATTGGACTTGCAAGGCGGGATGTCTGTCACCTTAGAGGTCAGTATACCCGATTTGATTATCGCTTTGAGCGACTATTCGAGTAACGCAACATTCCGCGCAGCCTTAAAAGAGGCAAAAAATGCGCAGAAAACCACCCAAGGCATTCCGTTCGTTGAGCTTTTCCAGCAATCGTGGACGCAAAAGAACGCCGCTTCAGAGACCCCCCTCGAACTTTGGCGCATCTTCCACAACTTGGAAAGCAAGGACTTGTTCCCAGCACAGTCAACCGACGAAGAGATTTTTGTGATCCTGCAATTGGAATCGGAAACAGCCATTACCAATACGGAAAGCATTATCCGCAAGCGGATTGATCAATTGGGTGTGGCCCAGCCAAACGTCCAGAAAGTCAGTGGTGGTAGGATTTTGGTTGAATTGCCTGGCGTCGATGACCGTGACCGTGCTCGAAAGCAATTGAAGAGTACTGCAAATCTTGAATTCTGGGAAACCTACTTCAACGACGAAATCTTTCAACGCATCAGTGCGGCCAACAATGCGTTGGGTCGATCGTTGAGCCCGGAATTATTTGCTGCTGATGCTCCGGCAGACAGCACATTGTCCATCGATCAACAGCGTTCGAAAAACCCGTTGTTTAGCTACTTCCAACCTGAGTTGCAGCGTCGTTCTGCAGTTGTTGGATATGCTGCAATCGCCGATACCAATCGGGTGAATGATTTGCTCTCTATGCCGGAAGCGAAACGCGCACTGCAGTCAGACCTTCGTTTGCTTTGGGAAGCCAAGCCAAGCCAAAATGTCGCTGCCTTGTATGCGATCAATGATGAGAGTGGCAAAGGAAAAGCGAAGCTTTCTGGTAAAAGCATTGTCGATGCTCGGGTTTCTTATGATGAAATTGGAGATGTTGTGGTCAGCATGACCATGGATACAGAAGGCGCGGGAGTCTGGGGACAGATCACCGAAGCGTGTGCTAGTGACAACCAACGTGCTGTTGCAGTCGTTTTGGATGGGATGGTCTTTAGCGCTCCTAGCGTTCAGTCCGCCATCACAAGCGGCCGTTCTCAGATAAGCTTTGGTTCCGACCAATCGATTGAACAAAAAATGCTTGAAGCCAACGATCTCGCTGGTTTATTGAAAGCAGGTTCCCTTCCTGCTCCAGCGCGCATCGTCGACGAAGTCAGTGTTGGACCACAGTTGGGAGAAGAAAACATCAAAGCGGGCTTGAGCTCATTCTTGATCGCCTTGATGGTCATCCTCTTGTACATGATTTTCTACTACAAGGGAGCTGGTTTAATCTCCGATTTGGCTTTGGTTGCCAACTTGTTCTTCCTCATCGGAGCGTTGGCTTCCTTGGGCGCTGCTTTGACCCTACCGGGAATCGCGGGTATTGTATTGACCATCGGTATGGCAGTTGATGCGAACGTTTTGATTTACGAACGTATTCGTGAAGAAATGCGCAACGGCAAGGGCATGCTCATGGCTGTCAAGGATGGCTATTCAAAAGCGTACAGCGCCATCATCGATGCCAACTTGACGACTTTGTTGACGGCATTCGTTCTGTATAGCTTTGGTAGCGGAGCCATTCGTGGATTCGCGACGACGTTGATCATTGGTATTTTCACCTCGCTGTTTTCAGCGATTGTGTTGACTCGATTGATCATCTTTAGCCGATTGGAAAACAAGAAGTCGCTCAGCTTCTACACGGATACGACCAAAAACTGGTTCACATCCATCAATGCGAATTTCGTCGGCAACCGAAAGAAATTTTACATTATCAGCGGTATTGTTATCATCGCTGGCTTGGGAAGCTTGGCCACGAAAGGACTCGAGTACGGTGTTGAGTTTTCGGGTGGAACCACATTCGATGTGACCTTCGATGAAGCCGTCGATGTGCAAGGAGTTCGTGAGGCTTTGGCTATCGCGTTCACCGATGAAGATGGAACCGTTGGAAATCCGATCGTTCAAACCAAGGACAGCGATGCCAAGTTGCGGATCAAAACCAACTACATGATCAACAATCCTGATCCAAATCAGGACGAGCTGATTCAAGGTGCGCTGGCAGCTGGTTTAGCGACAATGGGAACAGACTATGTCCTTGACCAATACAACAAGGTTGACTCGACCATCTCCGATGACTTCCAAGCAGGCGCGAAAAAAGCTACGGTCTTTTCATTGCTCATCATCTTCTTGTACATCTTCTTCCGTTTCCGGAAGTGGCAGTATGGTTTGGGTGCCTTGATTGCTATGGTTCATGACGTGGTCATCGTTTTGAGTTTCTTCAGCATTTTCCAAGGCATTCTTCCTTTCACAATGGAAATTGACCAGGCGTTCATTGCAGCGATTCTGACAGTCATTGGTTATTCCATCAACGATACGGTAGTCGTATTTGACCGGATCCGTGAATACGTGGGTCTGTATGGCGACAAGCGAGAAGACGCTACACTGATGAACGATGCCTTGAACAGTACGTTGAGCCGAACCATCAACACATCACTTTCCACGTTCGTTGTATTGCTGACCATCTTCGTGTTGGGCGGTGACAACATCCGAGGCTTTGTATTCGCCTTGATGATTGGTGTGGTAGTCGGAACCTACAGTTCGATTTTCATTGCAACTCCGAGCGTATTGGACTTCAGCAAGAAGCTGAAATCTTAATAGTAGCTCAACTCAAATTGAAAAAGGCCACCCTCACAGGTGGCCTTTTTTGCGTCCAATTCATGGCTCTTACCTGCCGATGCCGACATTCCCATTTCGAATCAATCGATAGGGACTCAACCTTTCCAAGTCAAACACCAATGTAATGGGCCACTCCTTGAGCGTGAATTGATTCGAACTATCTACCGAGCCATTGAATGAATACAGCGGGACTTGAATCTTCAGTACGTTGAGGTCCCATTCAATTCCTGCTGAGAAGATCTCGTCATCATTGAGAAGCAAGACACCTCCATACGCGCTCAATCCAGCGAATAGATCCCGAGAGACCTTAATCGATGCCAAGAAGCTGTCATTTTGATTCAAATCGTCTTTCCACCAATGGGTCAAGCCCCCTTGTTCGTGGGCTACGTGGTTGAATCGCGATGATTCTGCTCGATTGAAAAACAAATGGTCCTTGAGCGG